>DATMBT010000418.1:0-3350 GCA_035559475.1 Gemmatimonadaceae bacterium | reverse complement strand
GGACCGACCAGGAACCCGGTCGATCCGACGCGAGTTCCCGGCGGCTCGTCAGGCGGCTCGGCGGCAGCCGTGGCCGCCGGTATCGTTCGCATTGCGCTCGGCTCCGAGACCGGTGGCTCCGTCAGGCAGCCGGCGTCCTTCTGTGGCGTCGTGGGTGTGAAACCCACATACGGTCGCGTGAGCCGATTCGGCCTGGTGGCGTTTGCCTCGTCGCTGGACCAGGTGGGCGTTTTCGGGAAGACCGTTGACGACGCCGCGCTCGGCCTGGGCGTCATCGCAGGTCACGACCAGTTCGATGCCACGAGCGTGGCGCATCCCGTTCCCGACTATCGCGCTGCGGCGCGCGAATCGCTGAAGGGATTCGTCATCGGCTGGCCGAAGGAATATTTCCCCGACACGCTGGACTCCCGGGTGCGCGCGCGTTGCGAAGAGGCCGCGGAACGGCTCAAGGCGTCAGGCGCCGAATTGCGCGAAGTCTCGCTGCCTCATACGTCGCTGGCGATACCCGTCTATTACATCGTCGCGCCCGCGGAGGCGTCGTCGAACCTGGCGCGGTTTGACGGCGTGCGGTACGGGCTGCGGCTCACGGGTGACGGTCTTCGCGGCATGTATGAGGCGACACGCTCCGGCGGCTTTGGTGCCGAGGTCACGCGCCGCATCCTCCTTGGCACCTACGTGCTCTCCGCGGGCTACTACGACGCCTACTATAGAAAGGCGATGGCGATCCGTGCGCTCATCCGTCAGGACTTCGAGCGGGTGTTCGCGGACGGCGTGCACGTGCTGCTGACCCCAACCGCACCCACGACCGCCTTCAAGATCGGCGCAATCAGCGATCCGTATGAGATGTACATGAGCGACATCTTCACGGCGACCGCGAACCTCGCGGGCATTCCCGGCATGTCCGTTCCCGCGGGTGAGGTCGACGGCCTGCCGGTGGGTGTCCAGTTTCTGGCCAGCCACTTCGACGAATACCGCATGTTCGTCGCCGCGTACGCGCTCGAGGCAGCATTGTCATGACGCATCTCGGCACCCTCGGCACCCTTTGCATCCTTCTCACCCCATGACGTGGGAGATGGTCGTCGGGCTCGAAGTCCACGTCCAGCTGCTTACGCGGACGAAGCTCTTTTGCAACTGCTCGACCGATTTCGGCGCGCCGCCGAACGCGAATACGTGCCCCGTCTGCCTCGCGCTTCCCGGCGCGCTGCCAGTGCTGAACGAGCACGCCGTGCGCCTGGCGACGCGTGCCGCCTTCGCGTTAGGCTGCGAGGTGCACGCCGAGTCGATCTTTGCGCGGAAGAACTACTTCTATCCGGACCTGCCCAAGGGGTACCAGATCTCGCAGTTCGACCGGCCGCTGGCCACCGGTGGCCGCGTGCTCCTGGACGACGCTGTGGATGCGCCTTTCGTGCGCATCCACCGGATCCACATGGAGGAGGACGCCGGGAAGTCGATCCACGATCGCTACCCCGGCGCCACGGCGATCGACCTGAACAGGAGCGGCACGCCGCTGGCCGAGATCGTGAGTGAGCCGGACCTCCGTTCCGCCGCTGACACGGGTGTGTACCTGAAGCGGTTGAAGCAGGTCCTGGAGTACCTCGAGGTCAGCGACGCGAACATGGAAGAGGGGAGCCTGCGTGTCGACGCCAACATCAGCATCCGTGGACACGGGCGCAGTGAGCTGGGGACCAAGACCGAGATCAAGAACATGAACTCGTTTTCGGGCGTGGAGCGCGCGCTCGAGGCGGAGTTCAGGCGGCAGGTGGCCCTGGTGGAGAGTGGAGGCCGCGTGGTGCAGCAGACGATGCTCTGGGACGCGCACCGGAACGAGGTACGTCCCGCGCGCAGCAAGGAAGAGAGTCACGATTACCGGTACTTCCCTGAGCCCGACCTTCCGCCGCTCCGCCTGACGAGTGAGTGGCTCGCCGAGGTGAAGGCCGGTATCCCGGAACTGCCCGCGGCCAGAAGGCAGCGGTTCGTGGAGCGGCTCGGCCTGCCGGTGTATGATGCTGATGTCCTGACCGCCGACCATGGACTGGCCGAATATTACGAGAGCGTCGTCGCGGTGCATAACGACGCCAAGGTGGCCGCGAACTGGATGATGGGCGAGGTGATGGCGCGGCTGAACGATGCCGGCGTTGGCATCGACGCGTTGCGCGTCGCGCCCAGGCAGTTAGGCGGGTTGCTGGACCTGGTCCGCGACGGCGTCGTAAGCAACTCGGCGGCCAAGGTGATCTTTGCGCGGATGTTCGAGAGCGGTGAGGACGCCGCGGTGATCGCCGACCGCGATGGTTTGCGCCAGGTGGGGGATGACGGGCAACTCGTGGCGTGGATCGACCAGGTGCTTGCCGCGAATCCTGGGGAGGCAAGCCGGTTTCTTGCCGGTGAGAAGAAGCTCCTCGGTGTGCTGGTTGGCCTGGTGATGAAGGCGTCCGGAGGGAAGGCCGACCCGAAGAAGGTGAACCGGCTCCTGTCGGAGCGGGTCACGGCCTGACTAAGCGGTCAGTGAGACACACGCGAGTCGGGCGTCCCCTTCCTTCGAGTTCCCTCGAGTAACTCACCGACGCTATGTGTTCTCAGGGCGCGATGTTCGAACGATTCCTGGGCAGGACGGCTCTTCCGCCTAGCGCCACTGCGACCACAACGATGACCCACCCAATGACCATACCACCCGGCGAGTCGTCGGCGTCAGCGAAGCGCGTAAGTGCAATGCCGCCGTACGCGACGACAAGCGCAATCAACAGCATCGCGATGGTCTTTATCATGTCCGTCTCCCCCGAATGGTGAACTCAACGCGACCACGTTCGTCGTGCGGACGCAGAGCACTCTGTAGTACAAAGTAGGGCGACTCCGCCGAACTCGCAAGGAACTCAGGCCTCGCCGCGAATGCCCCTGACGGCGGAACTATGGTTCGAGCGGAGGCACTCGCTTCGTTCGTGTCCAGCGCGCGATCTTATGGGATCCACCGCAGTTGAACGCTATCCGTCAGGTGTCACCAAACACCGCATCGTGGCTACATCCGCCGTCGAGTTGCACCCCGTCGAGTTGCCGGAACAGCGTCACGCAGCGCGTGAGCTCATTGGCGAGTACCTGCGCTGGGTCGCCGAGATTGCTCGATCGCAATACGGACTATCGTTCGACGTCGAGGCCATGGTTCAGTCGGACATTGAGGACCGTGAGAAGTTCTATCCGCCGAACGGACGTATCTACCTGGTTCGCCACGAAGGTGAGTACGTCGGCGTTGGCTGCTTGAAGCGCCTGGCGCCCGGACTTGGTGAAGTCCAACGAATGTATGTTCGACAACACGTCCGCGGGGTCGGTGCCGGACGCCTGCTCGTTCAGCGGTTGCTTGA
>DATMBT010000417.1:0-5132 GCA_035559475.1 Gemmatimonadaceae bacterium | reverse complement strand
CGCCAGCGTCGCGATCACCCCGAACGCAAATCCCGGCGAGCGACGGATCCCCCGTAACGCGTAGCGAACGTCCTGCTGGACGTGGTCGAGCCACGGGATTGACCACCGTTCACGGGCGTCCTCGATGGCGATGGTCGCGTTGCCTAACCGGCGCTGGGCGACGTAATCGTCCCGCTGCAGCGATTGACGATGGAACTGGAGTTCCTCGCGCAGCTCGGCTTCGAGCTTGTCGCGGCGGAACCAATCAATCAGCCTGTTGAGCCATTCTCGCATGGTATCCTCGACGTCCGCAAAGAAACGTCAAAACACTTTGAACGCGGAGGGCGCGGAGGTGGCGCGGAGGATCGCAGAGTAGACCGATCAACCGCACAGACAGTGGTCTTCGCGTTCTCCGCGACTCCTCGGCGTCCTCCGCGTTCAGAGTGTTTTGTCTTGATCAGCGTTATCCGTCCCCGATCAGCGCGTAGTCATCACGCGTCCGATCGCCGCTAACAGTTCTGCAAATCCAGCCTCTTCGTGACCAAGATGCTTCCGGCCGGCGGCAGTGATGGTGTAGTAGCGTGCCTTCTGGTTATTCGGCGTCTGGCGCCAGTCCGCCTTGATCCATCCCTTCTGCCGCATGCGCTGGAGCGCCGGGTATAGCGAACCCTCCTCGATGCGCAGCACGTCGTCGGAGAGATTCTCGATGTGCCGCGCGATGGCGTAGCCGTGCATCTCCTGCACGCTCAGTGTCTTGAGCACGAGCATGTCGAGCGTGCCGGGCAGGAGGTCTCGTCGGTTGGAAGGCGGCATGGGCATTGGTTGTCTATGGCATAGACAGCCTATGTCCTGAAACCGTTGCCTGGCAAGGGGGCCCGGGTGCCAGCCGACGAGTCCGCCGACTGCCAAAACGCACTTTACCAGGAGCCTCGGTTCAATCCGCGGTCGTTCGCGTCATTCCGCGAGATTCCGCGTCTCAAAAACGTCGCGGGATTCAAAGGACGAGCGCTCGACCTCGAATCCCGCGAGATTGGGACACGCGGAATCGCGCGGAATTAGCGAATCTGCGCGGAGTGTTCGTCGTGTTGTGTAACAGCGAACCGAGGTAAACGACTACAACAACGCGGCCTGAAGCGAGCGATTCCCGACAGCGTCGAGTGCACGCGTGTTACGATCAGGCAGGACAGGGCACGGAGACTAGACCTATGAGATCCAGCTCGCGCGGCCGGTTCGCGGCTGCACTGCTCGTCATTGCGACTTCGCTGCCGACGCCGACGGCGGAGCAGGCCCGGCCACGCGTTATCGTCGCGCTGCTCGCGCACGCCGACGACGAAAGTGCCGCCTCGCCAGTGCTCGCGCGCTATGCAAGGGAGGGCGTGCAGGTTTACCTGGTCATCGCGAGCGACGGATCCGCGGGCAGCGGCTCGCAGACGTATCTCCAGCGATCCGACTCTGGGCCGGTTGGTGACGCTCTCGTCAAAGCCCGCACCGAGGAGGCGCGGTGCGCGGCGACAGCGATCGGAGCCCAGGAGCCGATCGTCCTCGGCTTTCCCGACGGGAAACTAGGCGACTATCCCGGCGATCGCAGTTTGATGTTTCGGCTCACCGATCGCATAGCAAAGGAGATCGAGCGACTACGTCCCGACGTTGTCGTCACGTGGGGACCCGACGGCGGCACCGGCCATCCCGACCATCGCCTGGTGAGCAACATCGCCACGCAGCTGCTACGCGCCGGCGCACCGGGCATGCCTGAGCGCCTGTTCTACATGTACCTGCCTGTCGAATCGTTTCGCCTGCTCAATCCACAACGAGGGGAGCCACCGCTGGTCATCCCCCAGGCGAAGTACTTCACGGTGCAGGTGCCGTTCACGCCAACCGACCTCGAAGCGGCGCAGAAGTCGATGGCTTGCCATCGCTCGCAGCTGAATCCAGAGGCGCTCCAGCGTTTGCTGCCTGAGATGGCGCGAGTGTTGAACGGCAAGGTCGCGTTTGTTCCTGCGTCACCGGCACTGAGCGGCACTGACCTGTTTCGTTAGGTCATAGCGCAGCGCGCCCAGCTCCCGGACACACGAGAGAACGCAAAGGACGCGGAGGCCTGACCGACAACTCCTCGGCGAGCTCCGCGTCCTCTGCGTGAATTGCTTCTTTTGGACTCGGCTTTACGACGATGCTGCCGCCACGACGGCGTCGACCGTGATGCCGTATTCGGCGTAGAGCTTCTGGTACGGCGCGGACGCCCCGAAATGATCGATGCCGATCATCACGTCGCCGGGGCGCATGAAGCGGTGCCACGACATGGGATGCGCGGCCTCGATCACGATGCGCCGCACGCCTTCCGGCAACACCGACGCCTGGTATTCAGCGGACTGCTTCAGGAAGTATTCGTGGCTCGGCATGCTCACCACTCGAACCGCGCGCCCGCCTTCCTCGATGCGCTTCTGCGCGTCCAGGGCAAGGCCAACCTCCGATCCCGTCGCGATCAATACCAGGTCGGGCTCGGAACGCTTTGCGCCCGCGTCGAGTATGTAGCCGCCCCGCGCGAGGTCGCTCGCCGCGCCACGATGCGAACGATCGATGAACGGCACCTTCTGCCGGGTGAGTGCAAGCGCCACGGGTCCGCCCTTGTGCAGCAGTGCCGCGCGCCACGCCTCGGCCACCTCGCTCGCGTCCCCGGGACGGAGCACCGTCACGTTAGGTATCGCGCGCAGCGCGGTGAGCTGTTCCACCGGCTGGTGTGTGGGACCATCTTCGCCAAGCCCGATCGAGTCGTGCGTGAAGACATAGATGACCCGCTGGTGCATCAGCCCCGCCAGGCGGATGGCCGGGCGCATGTAATCGGCAAAGATCAGGAACGTGCCGCCGTAGGGAATCACGCCGCCATGCAGCGCCATCCCGTTCATGATCCCGCCCATGCCGTGTTCGCGAACTCCGAAGTGGATATTCCGGCCCGCATGGTTCGCGGCGCTGAACGTCGGCGAGTCCTTGATGATCGTGAGGTTCGACCCGCTCAGGTCCGCCGACCCGCCGATCAACTCGGGCACCTTCGCCGCCAGTGCATTCAGCACGATGCCTGACGATGCGCGTGTGGCAACGCTCCCGTTTTCGGCGTTGAACGTCGGAATCGCCTGCTGCCAGCCACCAGGCAACTCGCCCTGCAGGCGTCGGCCCAGTTCCTTCGCGTCTATAGGATATGCCTTGGCGTAGGAAATGAGTGAGCGCCGCCAGGCATCGTTGGCAAAGGCCAGGGCATCATTCCCGCGCCGCCAGTGCGACACGGCTTCCTCGGGCACGGTGAACGGCTCCTTCGCGGTCCAGCCGAGTTGCTCCTTGGAGCGCGCCACTTCCTCGACGCCTAACGCTTCGCCATGGGCCTTGGCGCTGCCGGCCCGGTTGGGCGACCCGTACCCGATCACGGTGCGCACGATGATCATCGACGGCCGCTTCGTCTCGGCACGCGCCGCGGCAATCGCCGAATCCAGCGCTTCGAGGTCGTTGACGTCCGCTACGCGCTGTACGTGCCAGCCGTACCCCTCGAACCGGCGGGCGCTGTCGTCGCTGAACGAGAGGTCAGTGCTGCCGTCGATCGTGATTTTGTTGTCGTCGTAGAACCCGATCAGCTTTCCGAGCCCGAAGTGGCCGGCAAAGCTCGCCGCTTCGTGCGAAATCCCTTCCATCAGGTCGCCATCACTGCAGATGAACCACGTGTGGTGATCAATGATGGCGTGTCCTTCCTTATTGAAGACGGCCGCGAGGTGCGCCTCAGCGGCCGCCATGCCAACCGCGTTCGAGAACCCCTGGCCCAGCGGACCGGTGGTCGTCTCAATCCCTGGCGTCAGTCCGTGCTCAGGGTGACCGGGGGTGATGCTTCCCCACTGACGAAAGTTGCGGATTTCGTCCAGCGGGATGTCGTATCCTGACAGGTGCAGCGAAGCGTACAGGAGCATCGACGCGTGACCGTTGCTCAATACGAAACGGTCCCGGTCCGGCCAGGCCGGATCTGCGGGATTGTGCTTCAGGTGGCGCGTATAGAGCAGGTACGCCAGCGGCGCCAACGCCATCGGTGCACCCGGATGACCGCTCTCGGCCTTCTGAACGGCGTCCATCGCGAGCGTGCGGACCGTGTTGATGCAAAGGTCGTCGAGCGACGACGAGACGTGCTGGCTGGACGTGTGTGTCATGTGTGTGGACGCGTGTGCAAACGGAGAGTGCTCGAACGTCTCCCTGACGTGCGGACTAAACTTAGCACCAGCACACCCGGCGTTCTCGTCAATGGCACGACCTTAAGGGAACGGGGGTAGATCGTCCGTTGATCCGTTGGCTGAGCGCCGTTCGCTAATCGCTATTCGCTATTCGCTGCCCTAAATGGAGGTCCCTGTGCGTGTTTCATCCGTCGTCGTCCTGGCTTCACTCCTGTCGGGAAGTGCCGCACTGGCACAGACCAACGCCCCGGCGCCCACCATAAACGCTACCGGCGTTGGCCGACGTGAAGTTGCTCCCGACAAAGCCACGATCGTGTTGGGTGTGGAGACGCGGTCCAAGACTCCGGCTGCCGCGGCAGCTGCAAACGCGGATCGCTCAACACGGATTCGCACTGCGCTGGCGCGAGCGGGTGTCGCGGAAAAAGACATTGCGACGGCGCGTTACTCGTTGCACTTCGAGCAGGGTCGCACGCCCGCGGACACGCAATACGTCGCGACCAACATGGTGACCGTGGTCACCCGGAACCTCGACCAGGTCGGCCGGTTGATCGACACCGGCCTCGGTGCCGGCGCGAACAACATCAACTCGCTCTATTACGACCTCACGGACCGCACGAGCGCCGAGTCGGGTGCGCTCGCTGACGCGGTTGCCGACGCCAAGCGCCAGGCCGAAGTCATGGCGCAGGCGGCGGGAGGTCGGCTTGGTGACCTGGTGGAACTCGGCACGCAGCAACCGCAGTACCGGCCCTACGCGGCCGACGTGCCGATGATGCGAATGGAAGCATCGATGGCGGCCCCGACACCGGTCTCGCCAGGCGCGGTAACGGTGAGCGCCTCTGTAGCGGCCCGCTGGAGGTTCGTCCCCGGTCGGTGACCTGTGAGGAAATAGGGGTCTGACCCCGATTTGGGGGTCTGACCCCGATTCGGAACGTCACGGTTCACGAGTGACGGCGG
>DATMBT010000416.1:0-3981 GCA_035559475.1 Gemmatimonadaceae bacterium | reverse complement strand
GGCCGCGCCGAGCTGCACCGTCGGGACGTTCCAGCTCACATCCGCGACATCGGTCGAACCGGTGCTGCTGCCGCCAAACTGCCATGGCGAAATGGCCCAGGCGCTGTCGAGCGACTTCGCCTGGCTCCCTAACGATTGCTGCAGCGTTTTCGCGAATGCCTCTTCCTCGGCGGTGTATTTCACGCCACCCACCTGCTGCAATCGCTTGTACATCACCTTCGCCAGCACCTCGTTCAGCAGCGTCGGGTACACCGAGCCCGTGATCTCGAAGTCCACCGTGGTCCCGGTGCCCATCGCGGCGCCCTGAGCCGCCTTCAGGATCCTGTCCCAGACATCGTCCAGGATCTTCATGTCGTTCTGCCGGGCGTAATAATACACCTCGGCAAAATCCGGCACGACGTTAGGCGCACGACCGCCGTTGGTGATGACATAATGGATGCGCGTGTCCTGCGGCACGTGCTCGCGCATCATGTTGACCATCACGTCCAGCGCCTCCACCCCATCGAGTGCCGAACGGCCGCGCTCTGGCGCACCGGCGGCGTGGGCGCTGACCCCGCGGAAGCGGAACTTGCCGGTGATGTTGCCCTGGGAGCTGGTTCCATTGATGTCGTTCACGTCGCCCGGATGCCACGCGACCACGGCATCGACATCCTTGAACAAGCCATCCCGCACCATGTACACCTTGCCCGACCCGCCTTCCTCGGCGGGCGTACCGTAAAACCGCAGCGTTCCCGTTATGCGGTTGGCAATCATCCATTCCTTGACCGCGATCGCTGCCGCGGCTGACCCGACGCCGAACAGGTTGTGACCACAACCATGACCCGCCGCGTTGGCAATGATGGCTTTCTGCAGCGGTGAGACTTCCTGCGAGAGGCCGGGCAGTGCATCGAACTCGCCAAGGATGCCGATGACGGGCTTTCCGCTCCCGAACTCGGCGACGAACGCGGTGGGAATCCCCACGACGCCACGCGTGACCTTGAAGCCTGCCGTTTCGAGCTCGGTGGCGAGCAACGCGCTGCTCTTCACTTCCTGGTACCCGACTTCGGCGAAAGTCCAGATCTGCTTCGCCATCTCCGCGTAGTGCGGCCCTTTTGCGTCGATGGCTGCGATCAGGCGCGGCGCAGGGTCCATTGGCGCGTCCTGCGCGCGGGATATACTCGGCAGGGCAATTGCGAGCGATCCAAGCAATAGGAGTTTCATGGCGGCGTTAATCGGGAATCGGGAATCGGGAATCTCAGGGTCGCGGGGGTGTTGGTGATTTGGGTGGAATGCGTTTGGTGAAGATGATGTAGTCCGCTCGACTGGCATGGTCCGCGAGTGTGGCTGAGGACTGGTCGATGAGCGGCACGGCGGAGAGGACCGTGAGCCGAAGGTTCGGCGCGCGGCGACGCACGCGGTCAACCGTGCCTTGTCTATAGTCACTGTGAAACGCGCCGTCGTAATGCACCACGATCGCGCCTGCGGGACCGCGCTCCCTGGCCGCAACAATCGCCTCGGCCATCGTCTCATCCTTGATGCACTGCGCGAAGTAGAATCGCGAGGCGACGGCCGTGGGCAACGTGTCACTGGGAGATGGTGATGCCCCGCCGCTGGAGTGGCCGGTCATCGTTTCCATGAACCGCGCTCGATAGGCATCGTCGGGGCACTGGATGTCGCGAGCGGCCCAACTCCGTTCAGTCGGCGTCAGTGTGTCGAGTGCGGCGAGTCCTTTTCGACCAACGGCGGACGCCATCGGCCGCGGGATGTTTGAAGCGACGACCGGCCAGCCTTTCGCTTTCGCCAGCTCGACCATCGGACGGTAGTCGGTGATGTAACGATCCCAAGGGCGTGACTTTGCCAGGAACTCCGTTTCGGTCACACGGCCAGCGAGGTAGTCGTTCAGTTGCGTCTGCACGTCGCGCTCGAACATCTCGAGCGAGAGGATGACGGGACGTCCGGTGCGGCCGATGGCGTCGAGCACTCCCAATTCGACGCGGTGGGTCTCGGGATCGTCGTGTTGCTCCCCGAAGAACACAACGTCAGCCGATGAAATGCGCGAGACGAGATCTTCGAAGGAAACGTTCGCCCCCGAGGACACCTCAACGCCGCGAATGCCCGGAACGGAGACAGGCGCGGTCGTTACCGAACTGCGCGGCGCACAGGCGGCCAGGAGAGCGCCAACCGCAGCGAGGCGCGCGAAATGAAACAGTTGATTCATGCCCAAAGATCACCAGCCGCCGCTCCCGTGTCGACGGCCGGTTGCCTCGTTCCACCTGCCGCTGTGGGTCCCAGCCAAGGCAGGTCCCCAAGCCAGCGACAACGACTAGCAAGCGCCCGTCGGGCAGCCTCCGCCAACCGTGCAGTTGTACGGATCAATCGACATCATCGCGAAGAAAGGTCCACTCCCGCCCGAGCTCAGGACTTCCATCAGTTCGCCGTCAGGGAATTCCGCGCCCCACCGCGGGAACTCCACGTACTTCGCCTCGCTGCACTTCATGTCGCCGGGGATCTTCGGCTCGCCGGGAATGCCGCTCATGGGCGCGTGGACCATCGGCGGTTTCTTCTTCAGGTCGAGCAGCGGCCAATACGAGTCGATGTGATGGAGGTGCTCGTCGGGCTCCTTGAGCTCAGGCGGCCTGCCGAGGTCCTTGGGACGGACGTTGAGGATCGTGATCTCGACGTTGCCACCGGCGTCGGGAATGAGCGTGATGCCCGTTCCCGGGATCTCGAGTTCATCCGGACCGTCATCGAGGTCGATCTTGACGCCGATGCGTCCGTGGCTGGTCACCTGTTTCTCCGGCGTGCCGTCGGAGTAGCGCAAGGTCAGGGTCGCCGTTTCGCCCAGCGCCCTGAAAGGTTCGGTCGCCAGCGGCAGTGAGATGCGCGCGTCGAGGTCACCGAAGACCGGGTTGGCGGCCAGGCCGTTGGCCTTCACCGGTGACTTGTCGGTCTCCTTTGACACTTCGAGGACGTGCTCCATGGGCTGCTCATCGCCCTTCGATACCAGCGGCACTTCGATCGCCTGGTGGCTGATACCCACGAGCGTGTCCTTCGCCGTGAACCGCTTGGAGACGTGGAGGAATGTGCAGTGCACATGGTCATGATGATTCATCGACGGCATCAGCACATACACGCGCTTGTCGTGCTGCACCAGCATGCACAGACCAGCGACTTGCACCCACAGGTGTTCCAGTTTGGGCATTGTGGTCTCCGGGAAGGAAAGTGTGCCTAACGCCCCGCCAGGCGGAACGCCGCCCAGGCTGACGGGTGGCGCGAGGAATCAGCGGCCTGCAGCATCTTCAGTTTCGCGTGGCGCAGCGCCACCGCGGCGTCGCCGCTGGCACGCCAGGCGCCATAGAACTCGCGCATGAACGCGTCGGTGAGGTCATCGTTGACGCGCCACAGCGACCCGATCACGCCGCCCGCGCCGGCGGCGAGGAACGACTCGGCCAGCCCGGTGAATCCCGCACCGCCGCGATCGGGCGCGCGCATGGTCTCGCAGGCGGACAACACCGCAAGTCGCAGCTGTCGCAGGTCGAGTCTCGAGATGGTTGACGCGTCGATGCCGCGAGGCATCAGCGCGAGTCGCGAACGATCCGGCCGGGCGTCATCGAACACGGCGTGTCCGGCAAAGTGCAGGTGCTCCGCCGAGCGTAAAGCGTTGATGACTGAGGCGCTGTCGGCGTCACGGCCGCGCAGGACGACCGGTGCGGCGAAGAACGACGCGACGGACCTGGTTTCCCGTTCGGCGCCCGGCAGCGGTCCAAGGGCAGGGAAGACCCGGAAGTCGAGCGCCGGGCTCGAAACGACGAGCGCCGTGGCGCCCGGTGCCTGCGGCGAGGCGCGATGCGCATCGGCCATCGTGGCTGCCCAACGCACCGGGCGACGCTGGATGAGATACGTCTTGCGCGACGAATCGTAGAGTGCGGAGAACGGAACGTCGGCGAGTGACGCGTCACTCACGATCGTCAGCGTGGTCGAGTCAGTCCCGAGCCTCGATTC
>DATMBT010000415.1:0-4372 GCA_035559475.1 Gemmatimonadaceae bacterium | reverse complement strand
GTCGCCCGGCAGGTAGATCGTGTGGTGGCTCTTGATGACACCCACGCACCACCTGGATGCCGAGGCGCTTTCACCAACCGGCAGCCCGCCATCCACAAAGAGCGGCGCCTCGATCGAGTTCACCCACAACTCGGCAAGGTCCCGCTCCAGCCGCTCGCGATCCACCTTTACGGCATCGACCGCAAAACGCAGCAGCTCTATCGGGTGGCCCGAGGTTTCTTTTCCGCGCACCAGCGTGTCGTGCAATTCCAGGCCTGCGGCCTCGATGTCGCGCCGCATGGAAGGTCCCAGGAGCCGCAGGGGCGCATACAACCTCCCCTGCTCGGCGTGGCCGTTGTCCCACGTCGTCATGCGACGGGCCACACGTCGGCGAATGACCGCCGCCGTCCGACCCGCGACGATGGGGATTGTGCCCGCGTAATCGACGACGTGGCTGCGTTGGGTGCCGTCGAGGAACGCTTCAAAGGCCACCACGGGCTCATCGCCCACCGGAATTGCCGCCAGCGTTGCACCCTCGACCAGCGTGCACTCGCCCATGCGCGGCGGATCCATCACCAGACCACTCAAGTCGAGCGATGTCGGAGGTGCACCGTCGCCAGGCGGATGCGCGAGCGCCTCGCGCACCGCGCGCCCGAGGTTCCTCAGGGACAGCGTCGACGTCTCAGTCACGCACGCGGCACTGGAACGAACGTTCCTCGACCCTCGACCCTCGACCCTCGACCCTCATCCAACGCCGATATCCCACGCCTGTTCGAGGTCGTTGCGCGAATACGCCCGGAACGCCGTTAACGTCTGCGTGCGCTCGATGCCCTTCACCGCCGGAAACTTTTCGGTGACGACTTCGGCGATCTTCTGGTACTCCGCAACCTTGACGATTACCACCAGGTCCCATTCACCCGAAACAGAATAAACCTCCTGGACGCCGTCGATTCCCGCGATCGCGCGTGCGGTGTCAGGAATGTGCTGCGGGTCTGCGCGAACCAGCACGATGGTAGTGATCACGGATTCACGGGAAAGGGAGGTACGTCGAGCAACCACACGCCGGCGAGCCGGTCACGCGTATCGATGTCCAGCAACATGTCACGCGCAATGCGAACGGTGCGAACCTGCCGCCCAGGGCCCAGCCTGAAATGAATCGTACGTTCGTCGTCGTCAGACTCCGCGGCAACCGGCGTATCAACTTCAACCGCGGACACACCCGGCGCACCGCCATCTCGCCCGACTCTCACCAGCACCGATTCTATCTCCACCGGCGGCTTGAGACCCGCGAGCTTGCGAACCGTAGGCCACACCGCCACCTCAACGCCACGAATGCGGTCGTCCGCCACGTCGAGGATCAGCCACGAGCCATCACTCCCTTCGACGTCCACGCTCAATGAACGCCCGGGGGTGACATCTTCGACCTGCGCGGTGAGAATGTCGGTATCCTCGTCCCAGCGATACCCCACTGGTGCGGGCGGTCCAGCCGACGGTTCAATACGTACCGGAATGTTCACGACGCCTCCTCTCCTCTTCCTGCGTGGCGCCGAAATATTGAGGGAACCCATCTGGTCTGCATCATCTCCCCGACGCGTCCGCCATCACTGCAACGCAACCAGACAACGGCCTGTTCCGCTAGCTCCCCATCATTTTCCGTCGGCACGCCACGATCCGCTTAACACCTTCCACCACCGCATCCTGAGCGGCAGCATACGAAAGCCGTATCCAGCCTGGGGTCTGGAACGCCACACCGGGCACAACCGCGACGCCGTACTCTTCCAGCAGGCGTGTCGCGAAAAGAGAACCAGCGTCTTCCGCTGCCGCGTTCGTGTCCTGGACATCGATGAACAGGTAGAACGCACCATCGGGCTCTATGACCGCAGGTCCATCGTTGGCACGCAGTACCTCCAGGGCCGCGTCCCGTCGGCGGTGGTATTCGCTCACCATGCCGGCGATCGCCGCCTCGGCTTCCACGCGATTTCGCAGTCCCTCCAGCGCCGCGTATTGCGCCACCGTCGTCGCGTTCGATGTCGTGTGTGACTGCAACGCGGTCAGTGTCTTCGCGACCGCGGTGTTCGCGATCGCCCATCCAATGCGCCAGCCGGTCATGGCAAAAGCCTTTGCCATGCCATCGATGACGATGATGCGTTCCCTGCTCCTCGCCACCGACAGTAATCCCGCCGCCGGTCCATCATACGCGATGCGCTGGTAGATCTCGTCGCTGATCACCCACCAGTTTCGTTCCGCCGCCAGTCGCACGAGATCCGACAATTCGCCGGCGGTATAGACCGAGCCGGTTGGATTGCAGGGGGAATTCAGCATCACGCCGCGCGTCTCGTCCGTCGCATATCGCTCGAGATCGTCCGCGGTCACCTTGAACCCGTTTGACGCAGCAGCGCGGACCTCGATGGCCGACGCGCGCGCCAGGTTCACCATCTCGTAGTAACTCGTCCACGCCGGCGTCGGGATGAGCACTTCATCGTCCTCACCGAACAACGCAAAACACGCGTTGAACAACGCCTGCTTTGAACCGGTCGTGACCACGACATCCGACGGTATCACCTTCTCACACCGGTTGTGCTCATTCGCGATGTCGGCGATCGCCTGACGAAGCGGCAGGATCCCCTCGACCGCCGTGTATTTTGTCGCTCCTTCGTCAATCGCACGCTGCGCCGCGCGCTTGATGAACGCCGGTGTGTCGAAATCGGGCTCTCCGGCGCCCAGATCGATGACCTGCCGGCCCTCGAGTTTCAGCGCGCGAGCCCGCTGCGAAACAGCGATCGTCGCGGACTCCTTGAGTTGCGCTACGTTCCCCGATACGGCGTGCGTAGATGTCATGATCTCGGCGTGATTTGGGGCCTCAGCCAATGGAGGCTCCGCGGTGGCCTCGCTACATTTGGTGTCCCCGCTGGCTAAGGTGTCGACAAAAGCCAGTAAGAAGCAAGCAGCAACCAGCGGGCACTTTGACAACGGATGTGACCTATGGGCGAACGCGAGAACCGCGACGCCGAGAACGAACCGGCGAGCCGCGAAACGGCCGCGACGGCGCGAAGCCTCAGCGTCGTGCACTACATGGAACGAGACCAGGACGACGCCGCTCGATTGGTGGCCGGCCTCCTTGATCGCAGCGCGGCGGCCGAAGGGAGCCCGTCGCTGCTCGCCGTGCTGCCCAACCCGGACGACGCTCTTGCCTTGAGCGAAGCGGTTCGGAAACACCGGGGGCAACATGGACCCACACTCACACCGATCACCTCGGTCATCCGTGGCCGCCGTCTCCTCGGCGCGAATGCCAGCGCGGTCGCCGGATCTCCAGCGCACCTGATGCGACTCATCGGCGAATCACGACTCGCGCTCGCAAACCTTCATACGGTGGTCGTGCTCTGGCCCGAGGAAACACTCGCAGACGAAGAACAGCGCAGTGCCCTCGAGAGTCTGATCAGCGAGCTGCCGCGAACGACTGAGCGCGCGGCGATTTGTTCGATTCGCAGCGCTGAACTCACGGCCTTCCTCGAGCGCACCATGTGGCGCGCCCGAACGGTCGATCACGTAGTACCGGTGATACCGGGAGTCGGTGGAGCGCTGCGCGTCATGACCGCAGCGCCCGCAGACCGCGCCCGGGCGCTGCGGAACCTGCTGGACGCCTTCGATCCGGAATCAGCAGTGCTTATCACCTTCTCGGACGCCACCGAATCCGCGGCGCGTGAGGCGGCGGCGATTTTCGGTTCGCATGCGGACATGATCCAGGTCAGTCGCGGAATCCCAGAGGGTCGGTTCAGTCTCGCTGTGATATTTGACGACGTGCCGACCGCGGAATCGCTCGCGGCGGCAACTGCGGTGACTGACGAACTCGTGGCCATTATCAGGCCGACGCGCCTGGCCGCCCTTCAGAAGGTGGCCGTCGGCGCCACACCGCTCACGTGGACCGGAGCACTCGCCAATGCACGGTCTGCGCATGATGCGTTGCGCGACGAGATCCGTGGCATGGCCCTCTCGGGGTCGCACCTGCCATGGGTTCCCATCATCGAGCCAATCCTGGCCGAAGTGGACGCGGTGGAAGTGGCGGCAGCCGCGCTGCTCATGCTCGACCGCGAACGTCGCCGGGCAAGGAAGGCGGCGGCAGTAACGACCGCGCCTGCGCCGGCGCCGACCGTCGCGGATCGCCCTGTTCGCGAAGCACGCCCCAGACCCACGGGCGATAAACCGTTCGCCAGGCGTGAAGACCCGCGCCGCGAACGTGGTGGTCGCGATGATCGTGGCTTCGCCAAGAAGCCCGGCGGTTGGGCAGGTGGCCGAAAGCGGGATGATGACACGCGCCGGGGCGCTCCTCGCGACCGTGGTGAACGTGGGGACCGTCCACGACGCGACGACCGTGGCGCCAGTGATCGTCCAAGAC
>DATMBT010000414.1:0-2939 GCA_035559475.1 Gemmatimonadaceae bacterium | reverse complement strand
GAGACGGTGCGCGACGTTCGCGACCCGTCGAGCGACCGGAGCGTGCTCGAGGCCTGGGGCGCCGCGTTAGGTGCGGAGCGCGAACGCATGATCGGCGGCGGCGCATCGGGCGCGTCGGGACAGCGGCCCATCGACTACCCGGGCAATGAGCTGGGAAGCGGGAGCGACTACACGGTCTTCCTCAACTTTCTCGGGGTCCCGATCGTCGAGATGAGCTTCGACGGCCCGTACGGCGTCTACCACTCGATGTACGACAACTACCAGTGGATGACGCGCTTCGGTGACCCCGGCTTCCGCTACATGACGACCATGGCCGATGTCTGGGGTCGCATGGCGCTGCGGCTGGCGAACGCCGAGGTGTACCCGTTCGACTTTGCGCTGTATGCATCGCGCGTGAACGGTTTCCTGGACGACTTCGCGAAAGTGCCGGGCGCGCAGCGTGTGAGTCTTGATCCGGCCAAAGCCGCGGTGCGGCGATGGAGGAACGCCGGACTCGCATTCGACAGCGTTATGCGCGTCACGCTGAACCGGCCTGACGGCGCGAGCCGCAGGCGAGCGTTACAACAGATGAATGAGGCGGCGCGCGCGGTGGAGCAGCAGTTGCTGCTCCCAGGCGGAATACCAGATCGCCCGTGGTTCAGGCACGTGCTGTATGCGCCGAGGCCGACCTACGCGGCGATGACGTTGCCAGGGATCCTCGAGGCGGTGGAGGCCAGGGATCTGGCGCGCGCGGCGGCGCAGGTGAACGCGCTCGCCCAGCGCATCACCGCAGCAGCAGCGATGGTTGAGCGAGCGGTGGCCGCTTCTCGCTGACATGGGATTTCGCTCCCGAACAGTCCCGCAGCAGCTCCACGGTCCAGAAAAAAGCCTTGAACGTCCAGAAAAAGCCTTGAACGCAGAGATCGCAAAGGTTCGCCGAGTGGATCGAACTCCTTTTGGAATCCTCTTGCGTTCCTCGGCGCACTCTGCGTTCAAATGTCTTTCCCGGGTGTTCCAAATAACGCGGGATCCAGACGATCGTGAACGCATGCCTGAATCCCGCAAAGGTGTTAACAGGCGGAACTACGCGAAACTACGCGGACCCTACGCGGAACTGACCTAACGAAGGAAATGGCGATCGGGGTCAACGACGTCGCGTATGAGTCGCAGCTCGCCGGCGCTGGGCGGATCAACCGTCGGCAGTGGATCTTTCACGACGAGATCCCAACCCACGGCTGACTTCACTTCCTCGACCGTGGCTCCGGCGTAGAGCGCTGTCAGCTCAAGTTCGCCGGTCTCCGGGTTCGCGGTGAGCGTCCCGCGGTCGGTAATCACGCGCACAGGTCCAGCGCCCGGCATTCCGAGATCCTTGCGTGTGCCACCGCTTGGGCGATGGCCGGGCGAGGTGATGAAGTCGACCTTCTCCGGGAACGCTCGCTTGTCGAGCCGCGCGATCACGAGGGTGCGCTTTGCGTGGATCGCGATTTCCGGCGCGCCACCGCTTCCGGGCAATCGCACCTTGGGCTGTTTGTAGTCGCCGATGACCGTCGTGTTGATGTTTCCGTAGCGGTCAACCTGCGCGCCGCCGAGGAAGCCCACTTCGACGCGACCGCCCTGCAGCAGCATCTGGAAGACGTCGGCCATGCCGCAGACCATGAGGCTGTTTTTCACGATTGACGGGTCACCGATGGAAAGCGGCAGGCGATCGGGGCGCGCTCCCACCGCGCCCGACTCGTAGATCATCACGAGGTTTGGCGCGTGCGTTATGCGCGCGAGGTTACAGGCGAGGTTCGGCAGCCCGATGCCGACGAACACCACCTCGCGATCGCGCAGTTCACGCGCCGCGGCCGCGACCATCATTTCACTCGGAGTAAAGTCCACTGAATTGCAGATTGCAGATTGCAGAATGCAGAGTTCGGAACATCAATGACCGTATGAAACCTCGCCGCTCATCGCGCGCCAGGCTTTGAGGCGAGTGACCAGTTCTGGTTGTTTGAGCAGGTATTCCGTGCGGTCACTCACACCGAAGACCCATTCGTCGAGATAGGCCTGGAGCTTGGCCGGATCCCGCGAGGTCTCGTCCCACGACACATAGAACTCGTTGTCGCGATCGTAGTAGCCCTGGGCGTACGACGGATGTGCGCCCCATGCCTCATTCACCACGGCGTTGACGATCATCCCCGGGATGATGGTGCGGTTCGGGTCGGCGCGGATCACGTCTTCCGCCACTACCTCCTCCACCACGACAATCACGCGCTTCGACGCAAAGGCGGCTTCGCGCTGGACGCCTGACAAGCCCCAGACCTGTGCGTTGCCATGTTCGTCCGAACGCTGGGCGTGCACGATCGTGACGTCGGGGTTGAGTGCCGGCACCGTCGCCAGGCGCTCACCCGTGTACGGACACTCGACCGACTTGATCATCGGAGTGACACTTGGCAGGTCCGTGCCCTGGTAGTTACGCAAAGGCCAGAACGGAAGTCGAGCGGCGCCGGCACTGAACCGCGCCACCATGCCGAAGTGCGAATACTCCTCGGTCTCGAGCGTGGGGGGATTCGATTCGACCGCACGCCGGAACGCGTGCAGCGATCCCGCGCCCGGATTGCCGGCCCAGGAGAAAATGAGCTTCGAGATGCAGCCGGCGGCGATCATCTGGTCGACAATGACGTCCGGCGTCAGGCGGCATACTGTGAGGTTCTTCCGCTTCTGCCGGATGATCTCGTGCGCCGCGGCAAAGCAGATGAGGTGCGTGAACCCGTCGATGCACAGGGTGTCGCCATCCTGCACATGTTTGGCGATCGCGTCCCGCATGGAGACAACCTTGCTCATGTCGCTGGGGCGCTGGCGTGGAGATCGGCCATCGTGCGAGTCATCGCCGTGGTAAAGCGCTCGACCACCAGGTCAATCTCGCTGTCACTGATAATAAACGGCGGCGCGAGCATGGCGAGATCACCATTGGTCCC
>DATMBT010000413.1:0-2521 GCA_035559475.1 Gemmatimonadaceae bacterium | reverse complement strand
GTGATCAACACGCGATCCGGCGACACATCGATGCCTCGCTGCGCGTAATCTGCAGCCACTGCTTCGCGCGCCGGCAGGATGCCTGCGGAGGCCAGATATCCGTTGTTGCCGTTCCGCATGGCGGTGACGGCGGCTTCGACGATGTGCGAGGGCGTCTTGAATCCGAAGGCGACCGGATCGCCAATATTGAGATACCGGACGGTCATCCCCCGGGCCTCAACGGCGCGGGCTTCCGCCACGATGTTTCTGATGGCGTACGAGAACCGGTGCACCCGGGAGGCGACGGGTATCGCCCGACCGCTTTCAGTGGCGTGTTTCAAGTAGCGAGGTACCTTTAGCCCATCTTACACGTCCGCTGGCGATGGATTGGATGGCAGGCAATGCCACACGCCCCACCCGCCTTGTTACAGAGGAGAACCGACGACCGCGCAATTTTTACATGTCTGGCGAGAGGCCAAACGGGGCTGGTGGATAGCCATGCCGCGTAAGTTGTTGATTTTAAGCAGAGAGCGGCGGTGGCAAGACCATTGAAATGGCCGTTCGCCGTGAACGTTAACGGCATCCTTCCGGCGACAGTGGCCATGACCCTGGCAGCCACGCTCTTCAGCACCCCTGTGTCTGGGGCTGCCGAGGCGCAGGACCAGGTGACGTTCCGCGGCGGGATCGACCTGGTAACGGCTGCAGTGGCAGTCCGCGATCGGAAGGGCAAGGTGGTCCGCGACCTCAAGCAGACCGACTTCGAGATCATCGATGCCGGGGTGCCGCGTGAGATCCGGACTTTCGAGTCGGGTGAGTCGCCAATCAGTCTCGCGGTGCTCGTCGACATCAGCGGGAGCATGTCGGTAGGCGGAAACATCGGTCGCGCGCGGTCCGCCGTGAGCGTAGCGATGGCCACGTTAAAGAATGGCGCTGACGAGGCGGCGCTTTTCACCTTTGATTCCAAGCTGGAGGAAATCGTCGGCTTCACCTCGGATCTCGCTCGCCTGCGGCGCGTCCGTCTGGATGGAACACCGTGGGGGAAGACATCGCTGTTTGACGCTGTTGCGGAGACAGCGCGGCGCGTCGGGGAACGCGCGAATCGCCATCGGGCGGTGTTCGTGATTACCGATGGCGTCGACACAGGAAGCCGGCTAACGGCGCCTGAGGTATCCGGGATTGCGAGCGGGATCGACGTCCCTGTGTATCTGCTCACCGTCGTCAATCCGGTCGACCACGCCGGCGGCGAATTCGGCGTCTCTCAGACGGACGGGAAGACGACTGAGAGGGCGACCCTCGCCGACCTGGCGCGCTGGACAGGCGGTGACATGCGGGTCGCCAGCACTGGCGACCACATCGGGTTGAGCATCGTCGACATGTTCGACGAACTTCGTCACCAGTACTTAATCAGCTTCGAGCCGGGAGAACGCGAGGGCTGGCACCCGCTCGAGATTCGAGCCCGAAAGAACGACCTTATCGTCCGCGCACGCAGCGGCTACATGGCCGGCCGAGTGCGTCCCAGCTGAAGAACATGAATCGGGAAGTCCATAGAGGAGAGAACACGATTATGCGTAAGAGCCTTGTTGCTGCATCCCTGCTCGCGCTGACCGTCGCTGTGGCGCCGGCGTGCGCGACAAAGAAGTTCGTTCGCACGGAGGTTGGCGGCGTCAACCAGAAGGTGGACACGCTGACCGGCACGGTTGAAGAAACCCAGGAACGCACGCGTCAGAACGCGGAGCGGATCGGTGTTGTTGATCAGAAGGCCGAGTCTGCGGGCAAGGCCGCAGCGACGGCCCAGACCGCGGCTGATGCCGCACAGCGGACCGCCGTCGAGGCGGGCACCCGCGCGACCGAGGCGGGCAACCGCGCCAACCAGGTTGGCGGACGCCTCGACGAGGTCGTCGCGTCTTCGCGCCGGCTGATTTACGAGGTGACCCTGAGCGAAGACCAGGGCAACTTCAAGTTCGGCAAGAAGGAACTGCCGGACGAGGCCAAAGCGCGACTGGATGAGCTGATTTCGCAGCTCAAGGCTGACCCGAAGGGGATCTACATCGAGATCGAGGGTCACACGGATAACGTCGGTGACAAGACGTACAACGAGGCGCTCGGGATGGAGCGCGCCGAAGCCGTGAAGCGGTATCTCTACGAGCAGCACCAGGTGCCGCTCCACAAGATCAACGTGATCAGCTACGGTGAAGAAAAGCCGGTGGCGCCGAACAAGACTCGCGAAGGCCGTGCGCAGAACCGCCGCGTGGTTGTTCGCGTCCTCTCGTAACCAGGTCGTCGAAGTCCTCCAAAAGAGGGGCGCCCGCGCAAGCGGACGCCCCTTTTTTTGTTTGCGCCTGTTTGCCCCCACAATGCACATTCCGAATCAGCAGCGACTGAATGGCCGCTCACGAATGGATTGTCGTCGCCTACTTTTCGGGACTGACACTGGCGGCGTGGCTGTCGCCGCGTCCTCCCGCGCGTCGTCGCCAGGCTACCGTTCTGGCGAGCGTCGTCGTGATGACGGTCTTTGTCGTCGCCTTGACGGACCTGCGCGCTC
>DATMBT010000412.1:0-2203 GCA_035559475.1 Gemmatimonadaceae bacterium | reverse complement strand
GCCGCGATGGCGGCGTCGATCGCATTGCCGCCCCGATCAAGGATCTCAGCGCCCGCCTTCGCCGCCAGCGGCTGGCTGGCCGCGACGATTCCCAGCGTCGTGGTGACGATCGAGCGACCGGGAACGGGGAGGGGATTCGGTGTCGTGGTCTGAGCTGAACTCATCGCGGCTACGAGGGCAATTAACAAAGGGCAAAGAGCAAGCTTTGTCATTGGGTAACCTGGGGAATGCAGAATGCAGAATGCAGAATGCAGAATGCAGAGCGCCTGTGCTAATCGCTAATCGCTGATCGCTGTTGTTACAACGACAACTCCATCTGCATCGCGCCGCCGCCGAGCGTCAACGTGGTGTGTTGCGGCGCGGCTTGCAATGAGCCACGGAACCCGCTTCCACGAAGCGCTGAGCGCATCGCCTTGAGTGCGATCTCCGGGCGGTTGTTGACCTGGCTCAGGTGGCACAGCACGAGGTGCCTCAGTCCACGATGAACGCACGACCGGGCCATGAGCGCTGCTTCGGCGTTACTCAGGTGCCCATTCGGTCCGGCCACGCGCTGCTTGAGCGACCACGGGTAAGGTCCGGTGCGTAACATCGCGCCGTCGTGGTTGGACTCGAGGATCAACACGTCCACGTCAGCGAAGTAATGGATGAACCGCTCCGTCAGGTGACCCAGGTCGTATGCGATGCCTACGCGCTCACCGGTGGATTTCGTTGTGGCGATCAGCGCCACTGGCTCGCGCGCATCATGCGGCGCCTTCACGAACTTGAGCTGGAAGTCCTCGAGCTCCACCAGGTCCTGGGTGTTCACCACATGCTTCACGATCTTTTTCTTCTTCGTCACACTGGTCCCGGACGGCGCAGGTTCAATCGCCAGGGAGATCGGCATGTGCGCCTCTCCCGTCGGCTCGCGTCGGTGTGCGGTCTTCTGCTTGTCCCGCTTGAGTGTTCCCGCCGTCGCGAACACGGGCCAGTGATACCGGCGTGCCGCCGCTCCCGCGCCACGCACATGGTCCTGGTGTTCGTGTGTCACGATCAACGCGGTGACGGTCTCGGGTTCCACGTCAACCGACCGGAGACGCCGAGCCAGTTCGCGCACGCCGAAGCCAGCGTCGACGAGAATCCTCTGCTTTTCACTTTCCAGCAGGATGGCATTCCCCTCGCTTCCCGAGCCGAGGATGTGGACCCTCATCGTTTGTCCCCGACTTCCCGTTCCCAGGCGGCGGTGATCTGCCGGCGCGCGCTTTCAGTCAGCGGCACATCGCGACGTTTCATCGCCCGCTCGGCGGTATCGAGAAACGCTCCAAGCTCCCAGACATCGGATCCATCAAGTCCCCACGCAAACGGCGGAACGTACCGGGGCGTCATGCCCGTGCCATACACGTTCGCTCCGGCGCCAACAACCGCGCCAGTCGTCAGGCGCGTCAGGATCGCGGTTTTCGCGTGGTCACCCAGGAAGCTGCCGAGGAACTGCATCCCGGTCCGCTCAAGGCCGCGCGGTGTCCACAGCGCCACGTCGCCGTAATTGTTCTTCAGGTTGCTGTTGGTGGTGCCCGCGCCAAGGTTGACCCAGCGCCCGAGCACCGTATGGCCGATGAAGCCTTCGTGCCCCTTGTTCGCGTGTCCGGTGAAGATGGACACACTGACTTCTCCGTGGACGCGACAGTGTTCGCCGATGCTGCTGCTGGCGACGCGTCCGCCGTTCACGATAGAGCCTTCGCCGATAACACAGGGACCAACCAAACGTGTAAATGCCTGGATGGTGGCGCCGCGCCTGACGAGGATGGGGCCGGCGGTGGCGTCGAAGAGAACCATCGGCTCGACTGTCGCGCCGCGCTCCAGGTAGACGTGGTGCGAGCCGATGGTGGTGACCTCACCCAATGGCGCGGTCTCGGCGCGTGCGCCGAGAACGGGTACGTCCGCCGCGAGCAGTTCGGGAAGAAGGCGCACCATGTCCCACACGTTGTCGAGCCAGCGGCCTTCGATCGCGAGTGTGTTCCCCGACTCGGCGAGTGATTCGAGCGCGCCGTCGCGACCTGCGTCGATTGCATTCATCGGGGAACGCAGCCGCACCGCCGCCACGCGTCCCTCACAACTCCAGGCATCTGCTTGAGTGTCCAGCGCCTGCAATGCGACCGCGCACCGGCTGTTCACGAGAATGCTGCCGACAGGGACCTGGTCTGACAGGAATGATGCGGCTCCCGGTTCG
>DATMBT010000411.1:0-8840 GCA_035559475.1 Gemmatimonadaceae bacterium | reverse complement strand
CAGCCAGGACTTCGATCCTCATCCGCAACCAGCCCCCATCAGCGGCGGCTACGCTTTCAGGAGCGTAACGGCGGGCTTCGGCGACCACGTGTGCGGACTCAATGCCGCAGGCGCGCCCTACTGCTGGGGGGGAGGGGGTTCCGGCGAGCTGGGTGATGGGGGCGGTAATGACAGCCTTCTGCCGCTCGCGGTGCCAGGCGGCATGACGTTCGTGCAGATAGTCACCGGTGGGCCGTCCGGCGACCAGGCCTTCACCTGCGGCCTGACGAGCAGCGGCGCCGCGTACTGCTGGGGTTCCAACAGCGCCGGCTCCATTGGGGACGGGACAGTCGGCGGAGTGCGGAAGCCGGTCGCCGTTACCGGTGGTCTGCAGTTCGAGAGCATCAGTGCCGGTTTCCGCCATACCTGCGGAAGAACCATGACCGGAACGTTGTATTGCTGGGGCTCGGGTAGCGTGGGTCAGTTGGGGTGCAATTACAGAGTTGTGAGCGCAGTCCCACTGAAAGTGGCCGGTCAGCCCTGACCGGTCGAAGGCACGCCGGACGCTCCTACCCGATGGTCATCATGAACCGGAGCGTCCGACCGGGCTGCGGCAGGCCGCACTGGTCGTAGACCGCGCTGTTCCCGACGTTATCGAGCGCCAGGACGGCACGCAGCCAGGTGAAGGCCCCACTGGTCCTGATGTTGAAGCGGCGCTCCATCGCGAGATCGGTTGTCGTCGCCGTATTCAACTTCATCTCGTTCCCGGTCTCACCGTTGAGGCAATATTGCGTGCCGGTGTGCCGCGCCGTCGCGAAGCCCCGCATCTGCCACGGCAGCGGAAGGCCGAGTTCCAGGCGCCCGCGCGTCTCCGGGTTGTTCTCCGCATGCCGCTCCGCGTCGCCGGCGGTCTGGTCGAAGATGGAGATGCTCTGCAGCGTCGCGTCGCCCGTCAGCGTCACTGAACGCTCGCGATCGTCGCCGAACACGAAGCCGGCGAGCAGTTCCACTCCCGTACTCTCGATGCGGTCACGATTCACGCGCATGAAACGCGTCGGATTCTGGAGCGTGATGCGAACGACCGCGTCCTCCATCCGGTTGCTGAACAGCGTCGCCGAGAGGGTCGCGTCCGGGATGGGGCCCAGGCTGCGCGCCATGGTGAAGCCGCCCTCGATGCCTAACAACGTTTCCGGCTCGAGGTCAGGATTTGGCGTGAACCGGTTCAACGCGCCGGAGTACAGCTCGCGCAGCGCGGGGAAGCGGGAACGCTCGGTGGCACTCGCGTGCAGGCTCCAGGTCTCGCTGGCATCGAACGTGACCCCGAACCGCCAGCCCGGGTTCTGGAAGTCTTCCTGCGCCGGCGTGCGACCACCCGTTTCCGGCGTGGACGAGTGATCCATGACGTAGCCGGCGACAACGCGCGTGCGGTCGCCGATGGGGGACTCGAGCTCAACGCCCAGGCTGTTGAGCTTCTGGCGATAGTTGGCCGGCTCCGCCGGCAGGAGTGTTTCCTCGTACTTCACGTCGGCCGTCGTATAACTCGCGCGCAACGTCGCCGGACCAACCGAATGTCTCAGGAGTGCGCGCAACGTCTGCGTGCGCTCGTCGCCCTTTTCTTCAGCGGTGATCGTGTCGTAATCGCGGGAGTCGTACGATTCGATCTTCAACCGACCGCTGTTGAGGCCCGCCCCGAACTCGAACGAACCGTAGCCGAACGGCGTTCCGAACGTGCCCGTGTTAGCCGAAAAAGAGAATACCGTGCGGGTGTGGTACGGATAGCGCCACAGGCGGGGAGCGGAGATGTGCTCCTCGGGCGGCACGCCCTTCTCCGCATCCAGCGCGGACAAGGTGAAGCCGACGGAGCGGCCTGACGGATTGCTCCAGCGGATCGACGTGAAACCATCCAGTTCATCGAGGTCCGTATTCGTGCGGAGGCCATCGACGGAGGTCGGGTCCAGCGCGCCATCCGGCAGCGTGACGCCGTCACGCTGGCGATGCGCCAGGCCACCGCGGAGCGACAACGCCCCGCCCCAGAGTTCCGAAACGGTCTGGCCGACCCCCAGACTGAGCACCGTGGCGCCGACTTCATCGACCCCGAGCCCGGCGTTGAGCCTGGCACCCGTGCGGGCCAGCGGGTCGTGCTCCACCTCGATGACGCCGCCTAACGTGTTCGGGCCGTTCAGCAACGAGCCGAGTCCGCGCACGATGGTCAGTTTGTCGGCTCCGGTAATCGGGATGATCGAGGGATCCGTGCGATGGTCCCAGCCGATCGTGATGGGCACGCCGTCCAGCATCACCGCCGCCTGGCGCGAATCGGAGCCGCGGATGGAGAGTTCCATCTCGCCGCGCGAGTTGAGTCGCACGTGGACGAACGGCGACTCGCGGAGCGCCTGGTCGAGCAGCGGCGCCGGAGACGAGCGCAACTCCATCGGCTTCACCACGACCGCGCTGGAACCGCCCACAATGCCAACGGCGCGGGAGCCACTCACCGTCACCGACTTCAGCTTTTGCGCAGAGTCAGCCTTGGTACTGTCACTCACCTGCGCGAACGCGTCGGCAGGTATGAATGAGAGCATGCACGCGAAGACGGACTGGAATCGAGTCACGCAGGGACCTCAACAGGGCAGTTGAGCGTTCATCATGAACGTTTCATGAACGCGCCAATATCGCCGCACGTTGGGCCAGGCAGCAAACAACCCGCGTTACGCGCGTCAGGCCGTCACGTGATGTGCCTCGATGCCAGCCTGGTCAGCCGGGATGGTGAACCGGAACTCCGTTCGACCGGGCCGCGAACTCACGAGGGTCAGCGTACCGCCATGCAATTCCGCGATGCGTCGCGAAATCGCGAGGCCGAGCCCGGCGCCGGTGGTATGACCGCTCTCATCGCGAACGCGCGCCTCGTCAGCCCGGAAGAACCGCTCAAAGACCCGCTCCCGCGCCGCTTCGGGGATACCCGGTCCTTCGTCGGCAACAGAAACGTGGTAATCACTGCCCTGCCTCGACAGCGTGACGCGGATCGTACCGCCGGGAGGCGAATGTTTGATCGCGTTGTCGAGGAGGTTGAGCAGGAGCCGGCCTAACAAGTCGGCGTCACCATCGACCGGCGCTTCCACGAGGTCGTTCAGCGAGAGCGTGACACCTTTCTGGTCCGCGATGTGCCGCACGCTTCTCGACGAACTATCGACCACTTCCTCGAGGTAAATCGGGGCGCGACGCAAGACGAGATGGCCGGCATCCGCGCGCGCGAGCAGGAACAGGTCGTCAACGATGCGCGCCATGCGACGCGATGCATCACGAATGATGCGGACAGAATCGCGGTATTCGCTTTCACCACGATGTTCGCGGGAAAGCGTGACGTCGGCCTCGGTCCTGACGATCGCCGTCGGCGTGCGCAATTCGTGCGATGCGTCCGCCATGAAGCGCCGCTGCTGTTCGAACGACCGCTGCAGTCGGTCGAGGAGGTCGTTGATGACCTTCGCGAGCCGGACGAACTCGTCCCCACCTGCCACCGGAAGACGTTCGTGGAGATTCGTGGCGCTGATCTCGGCGGCATGGTTCGCCATCGAGCCCACTGGCGCGAGGCTTCGTTGTGCGAGGAACCATCCGCTGATTGCGGCAATGAGCACCAGCAGAGGAATGGCGATACCGAACATCCTTCGCACGACACCCATCATCTGTTCCGATTCCCGCAGCGGGTATTGGCCGGCAACGATGAACGTCCGGTTGTCGGCCACGAATGGCTGCGCGTGAATTCGCTGCCTGCCTGCTGACGTGGGGACCGTGAGCATCACCGGTGGCGGGGCATTTCCCGGAGCCTTGAGCGCGGCGGCGATCGACTGGTCTTCCACGACGTCCGGCGCCTCGTCTTTCGGACCGGCCGCTGCTACGACGTCCCAGGTCGAGTCGAAGATGGCGATGTGCAGTTCACGGAAGCGCACCTCGCGAACGGTCGAGAGCATCGCCTGTTCGAGCGACGGGCCGGCCCGGCGCTCGGCGCCGAGTTCACGCGTGAACGCTTCCAAAGCCTCGCTGATGAACCGGTCGGTGCCGCTCACGAGGGCGCGCGAGAACGCCGCGTAGCTCACGAGCGCAAACGCCGCGAGCGGAACGGCCAGCAGGAGCGAATACCACAGCGTCAGCCGAACGCGGATCGACGACGGCCACGGGAACATTCGTTACTCGCGTCGAGGCGCAGTGGAGCGACGCCGCGTCTTCGACGCCATTGGCGTCGGGACGTCGAGCCGGAAGCCAACGCCACGCACGGTGGCGAACATGGCATCGCGCTCACCCTCGTCGATCTTCCGGCGCAACCGCGCAGCGTAGACGTCGATGATATTCGAGTAATTCGTCTGGGTGTCGTCCCAGACGTGTTCCATCAGTTCGGCGCGGGTCACCACGCGACCCACGTTCTGCGCGAGGAATTGAAGCAGCATGAACTCGCGCGCGGTGAGCGTGATGTCGCGACCGCCGCGACGCACGCTGCGCCGCTCGTTGTCGATCTCCAGGTCACCGATGACGAGGCGCGGCGGCGCGGTCTCGCGATGCCGGCGATCCAGCGCCCGGAGTCGGGCCAGCAACTCGCCGAAGTCGAACGGCTTCGTGAGGTAGTCGTCCGCGCCCGCGTCCAGCCCCGCGATGCGATGATCCACGGCGTCGAGCGCCGTGAGCATGAGGATGGGCACGCGGTTACCCGCCTCGCGCACCGTCTTACACACCACGATGCCGGTTTTCCCCGGCAGGAGTACATCGAGGATGACGGCGTCGTATTCGCCGGACTGCAGGAGCGACAGCGCCTGACCGCCGGTCGTGGCCTGTTCGACCTCGTGGCCCGCTTCGCGCAGGCCACGGGAGATCGCGGTCAGGAGCTGCTTATCGTCTTCCGCGAAGAGCAAACGCACGGGGCACGGGGCGCTGGTTGCTGGTTGCTGGTTGCTAGTACTGGTACTCGTTGCTGGGGCTGGGGCTGGGAGGCGTGCGCTCGAAACCCAGGCGGATCGATTCCCAGCTCGGCCCGAACAGGTCGCTGCTCCCCTCTGACGCGTTGGCGTTCACGGCCGCGTTCCACTGCGGCGGCTCAGCGCCGAGCAGGTTGTGAACGAAGAAGTCCCACATCTTCCGGTCGCCATAGGACGCGCTCGGGCCGCGACGCCCGGCGCCATGTTCCTCGCCAGGCATAACGAGCAGGTCGAACGTCTTGTTCGCCTTGATCAGCGCGTTGACCACCTGAAGCGTGGATGACGGATCCACGTTCGTGTCGAGCTCACCAAACACGAGCAGCAGTTTCCCCTGCAGTTTCCCGGCGTTGGAGACATTGGAGCTGGCCTCGTACTCCGGCCCGATCGGGTAGCCCATCCACTGCTCGTTCCACCAGACCTTGTCCATGCGGTTGTCGTGGCATCCGGCGAAGGCGACGGCGACGTGATAGAACTCCGGGTGGAAGAGCAGCGCGCCCATCGCGTTCTGTCCGCCAGCAGAGCCACCGAAGATCCCGACGCGGCTGATGTCGTACCACGGATTCTTCGCCGCGTACGCCTTGTGCCAGAGGATACGGTCGGGGAACCCGGCGTCACCGATGTTCTTCCACGCCACGTCGTGGAACTTGCGACTGCGGTTGGCGGTGCCCATGCCATCGATCTGTACGACGACGAACCCGAGTTCAGCAATCGACTGCATGTTGTACCACGGCGAAAAATTCTTCGGCACGAACGAACCGTGCGGCCCCGCATAGATGTATTCGATCACCGGGTACTTCTTTTTCGGATCGAAGCGCGTCGGACGCACTACGACGCCCCAGATGTCGCTGCTGCCATCACGACCCTTGGCGGTAAACACCTCGGGCGCGCGCCAGCCGGCCTTCGCGAGTTCGGTCGTGCTCGCGCGCTCGAGCTCGAGCATCACCTTGGCATCGGATGACCGGCGCAGCTGCGCCACGGGTGCCATGTCTACGCGGGAAGCAACGTCGACATACATCTCGCCGTCGGGCGAATACGTCACCGAGTGATCGGCTGGTGCGTCGGTGAGCGGCGTCAGGCCGGTGCCGTCGAAGTTGATACGATAGAAGTGCGCGAAATACGGATCCTGCTTTGGATCCATTCCGCCGGCGCTGAAGTAGACCTGGCGGTTTGCCTGGTCCACGCGCTGCACGGCTCGAACGACAAACTCGCCCCTGGTGATCTGGTTCTTCACCGTCCCGGTGGTGCCGTCGAAAAGGTACAGGTGCGCCCACCCGTCGCGCTCCGACAACCACACAATCTCTGCGCCATCGTTGACGTCAGAACGGTAGATGCGGCCACCGCCGTCGAGCGTGCCCGCGGCGCGGCGGTAATCAATGAAGGTGGTCGCCTGTTCGTCGATCAACGAACGCGCGCTGCCGGTCGTCGCGTTGACCTCGATCACGCGGAAGCGCTGGTGGCCGCGTTGGTTGTACTCGAAGGTGAACGCGCGGCTGTCACGCCTCCACTGGAGCTGGCTCAGGCCGAACGGATCGGGGAAGAGTGTGTTGTCGATGTTGGTCTGCTTCCGCGTCTCGACGTCGAAGAGCGTCGGCTGCTGGAGGTCGAGCACGTCGCCCGGCTTGGCGTAGAAGCGCTCCATGTATTTCGGTTGAACCTGATCCGGCGGGGACGAGATCACGTAGCGCACCATGCGCTGGTACCCAGGGCGCACTCGCCAGGCGGCGAGGTAGCGCGAGTTGGGCGCCCACGTGAGTGACTGGCGCGTGTACGCGTTGCCTTCCGAGCCGTCGCGGCTGATTGCAGTTCCCTGCTCTGCGCTTTGACCAGCGTCGCGAATGAAGACGTTGTAGTTGTTGATGTAGGCGATGCGCTTGCCATCGGGCGACTGGAGACCGATGTCAGGCGTCGTCGGACCCGCGCCGCCGCCGCCACCGCCGCCACGTCCGCCGCGACCCGCACCGGCGCCCGCTGCTGCTCGCGCGCACGTGTAGGCCGTTATCGAGCAAGTGTATGACACGCTATCGGCGGCGAAGGTGATCGCCTGGTCGTTGTTCGCGAACGCGTAGCTGTTGAACGGCAGCGTTACGCCCGTGTAGCGACCCCCGGTGACTGCGCCGAGTGCCGTGGCGAGGCGGTCGTGGTCAAAGGCGACACGCTTGACCGGTGCGTCGCGATTGGTGACGTCAACGAGCATGAACGTGTTCCCACCGGCCACGCTCTTTCGATAGAGCAGTCGGGAGTTTCCCGACCACGTCGGCGATTCGATCGCGTCTGTGACGAGTGGCCGGTACTTCGCGGCCAGTCCTCGCGCCCGGTCATAGTCGGCGGCTGTAACGACGGACGTTTGGGCGACGCCCTGCGTCGCAACACTCAGGACGAGGATCGAGCTCAGGATAATCCGCATGGTTTCCAGCCTGTCAGGAGACGGTCGCAAAAGATGGGGATTGGAGTACTGCGGACACCATACTCAACCGCTAGAATGTTCTGCTCGCTTGCTCGTCGCGACTGCTGTCGCGCCGGTTGTCCCGCATCACCAGTTGCCCAAATCCCATGACACGCCTGCTGCTCGCCACCGCTGTATTCGCCTGCCTCCTCGGAGCCGCGCCCGTCTCTCTCGAAGCCCAGGGCCCGGATTCCACAGCGATGAATGGAAAAATGGACGACCACATGATGGGTCCGTGGAAGGAAATGAACGACTTCCATCGGCTTTTGGCAGCTACGTGGCATCCGGCTTCGGAAAAGGGATACATGATTCCACTGCGGGCTCGTGCGAAGGAGTTGAAGTCGGCGGCGGACGCGTGGGCAGCATCGAAGGCACCGGAGATGGTCCCGTCGTGTGCCAGTGAAGGAGTGCGCCGCATGGTCGACAAGGTCGCGCATGAATCAAAGGCCATCGTTGCCATGCTGGACGCACAAGTCGACGACACGTGGTTGATGGCACAGTTCAAGCGCCTGCACTCCTCGTTTGAAGCCGCCGAGGGGCAGTGCGGTGGGAACGGATGATGAGCGCCGGTAAAGCGTGAACACGGAGCACGCGGGTTGCGCAGATGTACACGGATAGAGCACGCCGTGAAGGGCCAGGACGGTGCATTGATGCGCCGAACCGCGAAAGGCCCTTCACGGCGTGCTCGATCAGCGTAAACCGGCGTAATCAGCGTAGTCCGTGTTCACGCTTTTCCCGTGCGATCGTTCGTAAACCTGAACCAAAGTCTGCGATGCTCCTTCACGATGCGCCGACGCGGGACTCGATCAAGCAACGGGTCAGTGCCTTACGGCCTGACGCAGAGCGGCGGTTTGGACGGATGACGGTAGACCAGATGTTGTGGCACGTGAACTGTGGGCTCGAGAACGCGCTCGGCCGGTTCGACGTGAAGGACCAGAAACTCCCGCTTCCGAATTCCGTGGTGAAGTTCCTCGTGCTCAATTTGCCGTGGAGGAAGGGAAAGACGCCGACGGCTCGCGAGTTTCTCGCCAAGGGCCAATACGATTTTGCGACGGAGCAAGCGCGCCTTCTTCGGCTGATCGACGAAGTGTGCGCCAAGCCGCTCGATGCCCCGTGGGGGAAGAGTTCCTTCATGGGACCGATGACCGGTCGTGACTGGTCCAGGTTGGAAGCGAAGCACCTGGACCATCACCTTTCGCAGTTCGGTGTGTGACGATCGGGTCTGACCTGGGGCAGCGACAGAATCCGGTCAGGCTTGATCACGGAGTCGGATTCAAGCCGGTTTACGCAGGCCGAGCTAACGTGCGTTAGCCGCCACGAGGTACTTGTCGACAAGGGACGGCCCTGCGGACCACCCAACTTGGAGTAGCTTCGCCGCCATGGGACTCTTGACCTTCAGCATCAACATCACCATCGACGGTTGCGTCGACCACCGTGAGGGCATCGCCGACGACGAGACCCAT
>DATMBT010000410.1:0-2875 GCA_035559475.1 Gemmatimonadaceae bacterium | reverse complement strand
GTTCGGTTCGGCTGGAGGAATCCGCATGCGCGACTTGCCATGCTTGCCGGTGCCGCACCAGCGGTGTTGCTCGCCTGGGGCTATCATGCCTGGCAGCCGTACTTCACGCGACTGCTCGGGTCCAGTGCGCCGTGGGTGCTCGGCGCCATCGCGGCTGCGATTTCGCTCGCAACGGCTTTCGGCAACTGGCTGGTGGAGCGCCTGACGCGGTTCTGCGGACACCGGTCCACGATACTGCTCGGCGCGGCCGTTGCGTTCACGGGAGCATCCATAGGTGTGGGGCTCGTTCCGACCTTCTGGAGCGCAGTCGCGCTGTACCTGGTGGCCATGGCCGCGAGCGGTGTGTTCCAACCCGTGTTACAGGCGTACCTGCACGCGGTCGTGCCGGGGGAACAGCGCGCAACGGTGCTGTCGTTCTCCTCGTTCATGGCGAGCGTCAGCAGCATGGGCGGGCAGGGGGGCCTCGGTTGGCTCGCCGCGAGTCGTTCCCTGGCTGTGGGTTACGTGGCGGGCGGCATCGCCACCGTTCTCACGATCCCATGGCTCCTTGGCATGCGACGGCTTGATGGTCACGCCGACCAGATCGTCGGCAAGGCCGGACGCTACACCGCGTGCGAAACGCTGGCACTCCCGGCCACCGTGCACGCGGGGGCGGAGCGCGACGTCGCCTAACGCGTACTACAGGTCACGCCGCCAGACCTGGGCGACCAGGTCATGACCGAAGCTGTGATGCGGGTATTCGTGGTCGAGCGTGAAGCCGGCACCTTCATAGATACGGCGCGCTGAGGCCAGGACGTCGTTGGTCCACAACATCATGGCGCGGTAGCCGACGGACCTCGCAAAGGAGACGCACTCTTCCACCAGGCGCGTGCCGATCCCGAGCCCGCGTCCCTTCGGGTCCACCAGCAGGCACCGCAATTGCGCAACGCTCGAATCCTCAGCGTTGCGCACCACGAAGACACACCCCACCCGCTCGCCGTCCAGCTCTGCGATCCACATTCGTTCGAAGGTACGGTCATGACTGTTCGCGAAGTCAGCGAACAGTTTTGCGACCAGTGCCTCAAACTCCGCGTTCCACCCGAACTGTTTCGCGTACAGCTCCCCATGCGCCGCGATGGCCCAGCCGATGTCGCCCGGCCGTGGCTCGCGCACGACGACGGCGCGCGGCGCCGACGCCGTCTTCCGTGAAAGCAATGTTTCGACGCCGGTGATCGCCGACAACAGCTGACGGCGTTCCAGGGGCTCGAGCGTGTTCAGCACCTCGCGAGCGCGTTCATTCGACTTCGAATCCAGTTCGAGGAACGCACGACGCCCTTTGGCGGTCAGCGTCAGCACCACCTGCCGGCGATCCTTGCTCGCTCGCTTGCGCGACACGAGTCCGGCGGCGGAAAAACCACGGAGAATGCGGCTGAGATACCCCGGATCGAGGGACAGCTCCTCCCTGATGGCCGTGGCGTTGGCGACGTCGCGCGTGCCGAGTTCGTACAGGACGCGCGCTTCCGCCAGCGAGAAGCGCGAGTGGTGGTAGCCTTCGTCGAGCGCGCCGACGTGCTTCGTATAGAATCGGTTGAATCGCCGGAAGGCGGCGACGGGAGACGACTTGGCGGCCATTGAAACGCTCCTCTGGTTCCTGAAGGGAAGCTGTCGAGAAGTCGTTGACTCCGTCAAGTATCATTAGTTGACTTAGTCAAGTAGTTGTCCAGCGGGCTGAACTCGGCGGGTGAACTTCGCGTCGGGTTCGCGTTGATCCAGTCATCGCCGCACTGCATGTTTCTCTCGTAGAGATGCCGAGCGACATCGCGAGGCGCTGACTTTCAATCCTTCGATCGCCATGCAACGATCGCTGCCGGTGCTGGAGCAGAGACGGTTCGGGGAAACCATGCGCCGCGACCCGTGGTGGCTGCAGAACGTCGTCGTGGTTGTGGTCTTCAGCAGCTTCCTGATATACGGAACGTGGGCCGCGTTGCAGAACGCGAATTACTTCAGCGGTCCCTACCTGTCGCCGTTCTATTCGCCGGAGATCTGGGGCGATTCACCACACGCGATGTTCGGACCGAAACCCGGCTGGTGGCCGGGATGGCTGCCGTTCTCACCGGCGTTGCTGATCCTGCCGTTCCCCGGGCTGTTCCGGTTCACGTGCTACTACTATCGCGGCGCGTACTACAAGGCGTTCTGGGCAGATCCGCCAGGTTGCACCGTGGGCGAACCCAGGAAGTCGTACCTCGGCGAGCGAAGCTTTCCCCTGGTACTCCAGAACGTGCACCGCTACGCCTTCTTCGCCGCGACACTCATCCTGATCGTGCTCTGGTACGACGTGTGGAAGGCGTTCTGGTTCGACAACGGGTCGGGCGGCAGGGTGTTCGGCATTGGGGTGGGCACCGTGGTCATGCTGGTCAACGCCGTCCTGCTGAGCGGGTACGCGCTGGGTTGCCACTCATTTCGGCACATGATCGGCGGGTTTCTCGACCGCCTCTCCATCGCCCCGTTTCGAAAGCGGCTGTACTCCGTTTCGACCGCATGCAACCAGAAGCACATGAACTGGGCGTGGTTCAGCCTGTTCAGCGTCGCGCTCACTGACGTCTACATCCGGCTGTGTGCTGCGGGAATCCTCACGGACCTGAGGATTCTCTAGATGGCCGAGTACGATCGGATCGAACACGACGTCCTCGTCATCGGCGCCGGTGGCGCCGGGCTGCGCGCGGCCATCGAGGCGGCCAATGCCGGTGCGCGGGTTGGCCTGGTGTGCAAGTCTCTGTTAGGCAAGGCGCACACGGTGATGGCCGAAGGTGGCGCGGCGGCGGCCATGGCGAACGTGGACGATCGCGACAGCTGGCGGGTGCACTTCGCCGACACGATGCGCGGCGGGCAGTACCTG
>DATMBT010000409.1:0-2181 GCA_035559475.1 Gemmatimonadaceae bacterium | reverse complement strand
ACCGGAGTCGTGCTCGCTGTTGCCGGGATAGCCTGGTTCGTCCCACGCAGTCGTCAGGCACGGTTGCTGTTTCTCCCGGCCCTGACCTATTCCGCGTTCGTTTTCTTCCTGCTCCGCGCGGAACAGATTCGCTACCTGATGCCGCTGGGCTTCCTGTTCGCGCTTTTTGCCGGGGCGGCAGTGGACGCGGCCCTGCGCTCACCGATACGGATGCGCGCCGCAGCCGCCGCGATCCTCTTCGCGGCAACGGTATCGGTGGGAACGCTGCGCCTGATCGACCTGACTCATGCGATGTTGCGCGACTCGCGGTACGACGCCGCCGAGTGGATGGCGTCGCGGCTCGTGCCTGGCGACCGTGTTGAGTATTTCGGCGCCACTGGAAAGCTCCCTCAAGTGCCGGCGGGTGTCGCCATCGAGCGCGCGACGCTGTACGAAGGGATGCACACCCTGCACGACACGAGCGCTGCCCGGGCGGATGTTATCGTCGCCGAGTGGATGACCCGCCGGCCGACACTGGTTATCGTCATTCCAGACAATTCGAGCCTGGCGCCCGACTCGCCGATCGACGGCACCATGCCGCCATCGCTTTTCCGCGCTCTCGAATCGGGCACCCTTCCGTACCGCCGCGTCGCCCGCTTCGAAACGGCGCCGTTGCTGCCATGGGTACGCAGGCCAAGGCTCGACTATCCGATGGTGAATCCACCGGTTCACATCTACGCAGCATCCGTAACACCGCCATGAGATGACGATGGAGATCCTCGTCGTTGCCGGGGCACGCCCGAACTTCATGAAAGTCGCTCCGGTACTCGCGGCGCTGGAGCGTTCCGGGATTTCGCACGCGCTGGTCCACACCGGCCAGCATTACGACGCATCCATGTCGGACGCGTTCTTCCGCGACCTCGAGATGCCCGCCCCCACCTGGCACCTCGGCGTCGGTTCGGCGACGCATGCCGTGCAGACGGCGCGCGTCATGGAGGCCGTTGAGCCGGTGCTCCTGGCTGCCCGGCCACGTTGGCTTGTCGTGGTTGGCGACGTCAACTCGACGCTCGCCTGCGCGCTGGTGGCGTCGAAGATCGAGGGCATCCGTGTTGCCCACGTGGAAGCGGGACTGCGCAGCAACGACTGGGGAATGCCCGAGGAAGTGAATCGGGTGTTGACCGATCGATTGAGTCACCTCCTGCTCACGCCGTCGCCCGACGCGCATGACAACCTCGTTCGCGAGGGGATCGACCCGGAACGAATCGTCTTTGTCGGCAACGTGATGATCGATTCCCTCCTGCGGCTCCTGCCCGCGGCGCGGGCGAGGAACGTGCCCGGCGCACTGGAACTCGAGCCCTGCGGGTATGCGGTATCGACCCTGCACCGGCCGTCCAACGTTGACGATCCGGAACGCCTCGGGTTGATCCTTCGCGCGTTAGGCCGCCTGGCCGGAAGGATCCCCGTGCTCCTTCCCGTGCATCCTCGCACGCGGTCGCGAATCCGGGAATTCGGCCTCGAGTCCCTGCTCGAGCCGCTCCACGTTCGCGAGCCGTTCGGCTACGTCGACATGCTCGCCCTCCAGGACGCTGCGGCCCTGGTGGTGACCGACTCCGGCGGGCTCCAGGAAGAGAGCACCGTGCTGGGCGTCCCGTGCCTGACGATTCGCGAGTCGACGGAACGTCCGGTCACGGTGACGGTCGGGACCAACACCATGGTGCCCTGGCCTCCCACCGAAGACGGCGTCTTCGAAGCCGCGCTCGCCGCCCTCGATCGGGGCCGGGTCGAGCTCGGGGCGCGCGCGCCCGAAGGTTGGGACGGAAAGGCCAGCGACCGGATCGTGGAAGCGCTGGTTTCGCGCTAGCGAATCCGGTTCAGACGTTGAACCGGACGTGCATGATGTCGCCGTCCGAGACGATGTACTCCTTCCCCTCGACTTGCAGCTTCCCGGCTTCCTTCACCGCGTGTTCGGAGCCGTGCTTGACGAACACCGCGTACGGGATCACCTCGGCCCTGATGAATCCACGCTCCAGGTCAGAGTGGATGCGTCCGGCCGCCTGACGAGCGGCGGTTCCACGCCGGATCGTCCAGGCGCGGACCTCGTCTTCTCCGACGGTGAAGAATGAGATGAGGTCGAGCAGCCCATACGCCGCGCGAATGAACCGCGTCAGCGCCGATTCGGTGAGACCGAGGTCGTCGAGGAAT
>DATMBT010000408.1:0-3298 GCA_035559475.1 Gemmatimonadaceae bacterium | reverse complement strand
CCGAAGGTCGCGTCGGCACGTGGCTGCTGTCGAAGAACGGCGCTTGGATCACGGTCCAGCAGGACATCACGAAGAAAACCGACTACGACATCATCGGCGGACGTGAGTTCCAGCTCGTCACGCGTGCCACGGCAGGCGGCGAGCCGCGCACGCTCTTCCCGACGCTGAAAAACACACAATTGCAGTGGGCCGACGACGGCTCTCGTTATGTCTACACGCGTGACGGCCGCGTCTTCGCGGGCACAATTGCGGATACAATTCGCCGACAACTCCTGGGCCCGACGACGCCGAGCCGCGCCAGCGGCGCCGCGCCAGCCGCTGATGCGCCGGCAGCAGACACGAGCGCCGCCGCCCGCGCCCAGCGCGGCAAGGAACGATTCTCGGTCACCCGCTGGAGCCCGGCCGGTGACGCCATCCTCGCCAGCAACAGCGAAGGCTTCTGGATCGTGGACGTTGCCACCGGCGCGAAGGACATGATCCTCCCGCTCCCCGACACCGCGTCGATGGAACCGCGGCCGCAGCTGCAGGCCTGGAGCCACGATGGCCGCTACCTCTACTTCAGCGAAAACGCGCGCACCGAGTGGAGCCGCGGCATCGCCCGCTACGACCGGCAGACGAAGCAGAAGACAGACCTCGTGCGGGGCAAGAAGTTCTTCAACGGCCTGCAGCTCTCCGACGACGGCTCCACCGCGGTGCTGAGCGTCGCCGACGGCAACCGCACCGCCGACGTGTACGTCGCCGACGCCACGTTAGGCACGATGCGGCGCGTCATGGAGGCCAACCCGCAACTGGCGACGAAACCGGTGTCCAGCACGGAGCTCATCAGCTACCTCGACGCCGATGGCCGCAACCAGTACGGCGTGTTGCATTATCCCGTCGGTTACCAGAAGGGAACTCGTTATCCCACGGTCTTCCTCATCTACGAGACGTATTTCGACGACACCTGGGACGTGGTCGCCAACCTGCTCGCCTCCCGCGGGTTCGCCGTGGTGAAGCCGAGCGTCAGCTTCGAGATTGGCTACCCGGGCGAGGCATGGTTGAAGGGCGTCACCGCCGCCGCCAACGCGGTCATCGAGATGGGTGTCGCCGACAGCGCGCGGCTCGGCGTGCAGGGCCAGAGCTACGGCGGCTACGCGACGAACCTGCTGATCACCCAGACCAATCGTTTCAAGGCTGCCGTCAACGTCAGCGGCAAGGTGGACATCATCTCCTTCTACACCGACAGCCCGCGCCTCGGCGTCCGAAACGTCCACGCCGCGGAAAAGAGCCAGGATCGCATTGGCGCCACGTTGTGGCAGCAGCCGCAGAAGTACGTCGAGCATTCGGCGGTCATGTTCGCCGACCGGATCAAGACGCCGTTGCTGCTGATGACCGGTGGGATGGACCACAACGTGCCCGCGATCAACACGCGCGAGATGTATTACGCGCTGAGGCGCCTCGGGAAACCGGTGGTCTGGGTGAACTACACGAATGGCGGCCATGGCGCGCCTAACACCACAGAGGCGGAGTTCACCGACTTCTATCAGCGGATGATCGAGTGGTACGGCAAGTACCTGGTGCCGAAGAAAGGGGCGAACATCAGCAACAACGAAGGCCAGAGGCCATAGGAAATTGGGGTCAGACTCCATTTACCCAACCGTTGGTCGGTTCAAGCCAGTCAGCTGCTGTAAATGGAGTCTGACCCCAATTTCGATTCCCGATTCCCGATTCCCGCCTGATGACTCCTAACGACGACATATCGCGACGGGAATTCGGCCGCCTTTTGGGCGCGGCTGCGATCGGTGGCACACTCATTCCGGATCTGTCGATGACAACGCTGGCATCGCAGTCGAACGAGCTGTGCTTCATGCCGGCCGTCGAACTCGCAGCCCGTATCCGTCGCAAGGATGTGTCGGCCCGCGAGGTCATGGCCGCTCACTTGTCCCAGATAGAGCGCGTGAACCCGCGCGTCAACGCCATCGTGACCCTGGTCGCTGACCGGGCCATGGCGGATGCGGCCAGGGCGGATGAGGCAACGGCCAGGGGCGACAAACTCGGACCGCTGCACGGCCTGCCAATCGCCCACAAGGACCTGGTCGAGACGGCCGGGATTCGCACCACGCGTGGCTCCCCGTTCTACCGCGACTTCGTGCCCAAAGAGGACGCGCCGATCATCACGCGCATGCGCGCCGCCGGTGCCTTGACGTTAGGCAAGACGAACACGCCGGAGTTTGGCGCCGGATCGCACACCTTCAACACCGTCTTTGGCGCCACCAAAAACCCGTACAACACGGGCCGAACCTGCGGTGGCAGCAGCGGCGGGGCCGCTGTGGCACTGGCCACGGGCATGGTCCCGATCGCCGACGGCAGCGATACCGGCGGAAGCCTCAGGAACCCGGCGGCGTTCTGCAACGTCGTTGGTTTCCGGCCATCGCCGGGTCGGGTGTTCAGCGGCTCAACAAGCTGGAGTCCACTTTCGGTCTCCGGTCCGATGGCGCGTTCCGTCGCGGACATGGCCCTGTTGTTGAGCGTCCAGGCCGGTGGAAACGACCTCAGTGCTCCGCTCGCGATTACCGAAGACGGTGTGCGCTTTGCCGCTCCACTCGGCCGGGATTTCCGCGGAGTTCGCGTTGCCTGGTGGCGGGGACTCGGCGGCATTCCATTCGAGCCCGATGTGACGAATGTCGTGAATGCCACGCGAGCGGTGTTCGAAAAGCTTGGCTGCGTCGTGGAAGATGCGGAGCCCGATTTCACCGGCGTTGACGAGGCATTTCCGACGCTTCGCCACCTGAGCTATCACTCGCAGTACTCAGCGCTGGCCAGGCAGCGACCGGAATGGATCAAGGACACGATCCACTGGGAGATTCGCGAAGCCGAGCGCCAGACGTCGGCGGACGTCGCGCGTGCTTCGGCGCGTCAGGCAAAGGCGTACGCCGACGCGCAGGTGTTCTTCAATCGCTACGAGTACTTCATCCTGCCGGTCACGCAGGTGATGCCGTTCGACGTGACCATCGCCTATCCCACGAGCGTGAACGGCACGCCGATGGCGACATACATCGACTGGATGCGCTCCTGCTGGTACGTCACGTTCATCGCCAATCCCGCCATCTCGGTACCAGCTGGTTTTTCGCCAGGCGGCCTGCCGGTGGGTTTGCAGATTGTTGGCTGTCATCGCGGCGACTGGAGCGTGCTGCAGCTCGCGCACGCCTTTGAGCAAGCAACGAATCACGGAGCGCGGCGACCAGCCTAGCGTCAGCCTAAAAGGGTCAAGCCTAATAAGGGTCAGACTCCTTTTTCAAAAAGGAGTCTGACCCTTTTT
>DATMBT010000407.1:0-2590 GCA_035559475.1 Gemmatimonadaceae bacterium | reverse complement strand
CGACGTCTACAGGCCTGGGATTCGTCCAACGCGCTTGAGGACGAGTCCACGGCGAGGGTTTTTGTTCGCTGGGTTCGATCTTTTCGCTGAGGCTGACAGCCATGCTTGGAACTTAGCGAGTGGCTGTCACAGCCGTGTCATTCCCTTACATGCGATCAGGTCCGATAAGGCGAACACGGATAACGCGGAGTGCCACTGATAAGCGCAGGTACGGCATTGGCGGAAACCGGGACGCACCAGGCACGAAGCCAGATTATCGCATCCTCACTTTTGCGTCCCGGTTTCCGCCAAAGCAGTATCTGTGGTCTTCCGTGGAACCCGTGTTTTCCGTGTTCCCGCTTTACCCGCGCGAATCGTTGTTAGATAGCGTAGAGCAGAACACCGCAAGCCTCACAGACCTCTATCACGCCAGTAGACGCCATCATCGACCTCCGCTGCACGGGCACCGCGGTATCGCAGCAACTGCACGCCCCGTTGTCCAGCGCATAGAGCGCCTGCGCGCGCCGCCGGTTCCGGATCCGATCGTACTTGGCCAGGATCGCCGACTCGACCGCTTTCGCCAGCGACTTCCGTGCGCCTGTCGCCGCCGCCAACTCGCCGCTCAACTCTGCCCGTTCCGCCTCGATCTCCGAACGTGCGTCTGCCTGGGATTCTTCGAGCTCTTGGAGGGCAGCCTCCTGGCGCTTCAGGGACGCATGGGCATCGCCGACGCGACCAACGAGCGACCGGAGTTCGTTCTCTTCCTCGATCAGCAGCTTCCGCCCCGCCTCGACCTGCAGCATCGCGGCCGTTGCCTCACGCATTCGCTTCACGGCATCGAGGTGCGCCACGTTCTTGTCATGTCGCTGGCGATGATCGGAGATTCGCCCTTCGACTTCGCGCTGGCGTCGCTCATCGGCGTCCACACCCGCCCGGATCTCCTCGATGGACCGCACCGCGCGCTGGCGGACCACATCAAGGTCGGCCAGTCGCGGCGCCAGGGCGTCGAGGCGGGCCTGTAACCCATCCACCACATCGTCCTGCGCCTGAAGCGCGAGGAGGGCATCCAGCAAACTGTTCACCAAACCTCCAATACGTTGACGGTCAACATCTCACGCCGGCGAAATGCTTTCGCGGAGACGCCGGATCTCCTCTGCGTTTGCCTGCTTCTCCGCAATCAGCCGATCGGTTTCGGCTGGAGTCGCCACTGTGAGATCGCGCTGAATTCGCGCGCTCAACTCCTTGCGAGTCCTGATTTCCAGCTGAGCGAGATAGTCGCTCACCATGCGCTCGACGTTCGTTACGGCATCCAACTCACCCAACAGCGCCTCAAGTACCGTAAGCGAGGGACCGGACAATCCCGCGGCCACGTCACCGATTACGGCCTCAGGACCAACTGCCACCAGTCTCTCGAAGATCTCCCTGTAACGCTCGTCGCGAAACTCCCCCGGCCCAATTCGTTCAAGAATGCGCTCGACCATGACTCGCGACGCCAGCATGACTCGGACAAGGCCGCGCTCAGCAGCCTCGCCGATGAGACCCTTCGCCCGGGGCGAAGCCTGCGCCCCCTGCCCTCTGGAACGCGGATTCGGAGGCTGTTGCTGAGTCACCGGGGGCGCCTGACGGGCGACCGTCCTTTCGGTTGCGTCCGCCTCTGCCGTCAACACATGACGATCGACGCCGACCGCCTCGCTCACTCGGCCCAGGTACATGTCGCGTGTGACCGGGTCCACCGTGGCCCGGATCGTCGGCAGCAGGTGGTCCAGCGCCCGGCGACGCTTGTGAAAGTCCGCAAACCAGCCCCCACGCTCGAGGAGCTGGATCTTCCGCTCGATCACGTCCACCGCAGACGAGAGGAACCGCTCGACCCCTTCCCGGCCCGCTTTGCGAGTAAACGTGTCGGGATCCTCTCCAGGCGGAAGCGTGACCACGCGAACCGACGCCCCATGCCGTAGCAGCTCGTCGGCGGCGCGGAACGTGGCCTTGAGTCCAGCCTTGTCGCTGTCGTAGACGAGAAACGCGTTTTTTGAGTGTCGCGCGATCAGCGCCGCCTGGTCCGGCGTCAGTGCAGTGCCCAGTGGCGCAATCACCTCTTCCACGCCCGCGACGACCAGCCGGACCAGGTCGAAGTATCCCTCGACCAGCAGGACACGGTCGGCCTTTCGGATCGCATTCCGCGCCCAGTTGAGGCCATACAGCATCTTGCCCTTCGAGAACGTGATCGTTTCAGGCGAGTTCAGGTACTTCGGTTCCCCGGCGCCAATGACACGACCACCGAATCCGGCGACGCGCGCGGACGTGTCATAAATCGCGAACATCAGGCGGCCACGGAATCGAGGCATGAGTTCCTCCGATTCCGCGCGCTTGACCAGCAGCCCCGCCTCGAGCTGCCTGTCGTCGTTGAATCCAAGTGTCGCGAGATGCGCCCGGAGTTTCCCGTCACGTGGGGCAAAGCCAAGGCCAAATCGTTCGGCGATATCCATCCCGACGGCACGCTTGGACAGGTAATCACGCGCCAGGTTCGCGCTGGTGTCATCGCGCAGCGTTCGCCTGAACCAGTCCTCGGCCGCCGCGTTCACTTCCCACAGCGCGTCCCGCGGATCCGGCCCTT
>DATMBT010000406.1:0-2585 GCA_035559475.1 Gemmatimonadaceae bacterium | reverse complement strand
GGACTCGTGCTGGTCGGCGTCATCGGGTATTCACGATTGCCGGTCCGCGAATTCCCGGACGCCGACTCACCGGTCGTTACCGTTACCACGCTGCTTCCTGGCGCCAGTCCGCAGGTCGTTGAGTCCGCGGTGACCGACGTGCTCGAGGAGGAACTCTCGAGCGTAGAAGGCCTGCGCACGATGTCCAGCTCGAGCGCGGAGCAGATCAGCACGATCACGCTCGAGTTCCTGCTCGACCGGCCCATCGAAGACGCGGCGCAGGACGTGCGGGACAAGGTCGCGCGCATTCGCGGGTTCCTCCCCGAGGACATCGAGGAACCGGTCGTGGCGAAGGAAGATGCCGACGCGTTCCCGATCATCTTCATGAGCCTCTCGTCGGACAGCTACAGCCTCATCGAGCTGTCGGATATCGGCGACCGGATCATCAAGCCGCGTCTGCAGACCATTCCCGGTGTTTCGGGTGCACCCATCTTCGGCGAGCGACGTTTCTCCATGCGCGTGTGGCTTTCGCCGCGCGAACTGAACGCGCGTGGACTCACGGCGCAGGATGTGGAGAGCGCGATCCGGACACGTAGCGTCGAGATCCCCGCGGGCCGCATTGAATCCTCGCGGCGGGAGTTTTCGGTGCGCTACCTCGGTGAAATGAAAACGGCCGAGGAGTTCAGCGATCTCACGGTGTCCAGCCGTGATCACCAGCTGGTCAAGCTGAGCGATGTCGCGAAAGTGGAAATCGGGCCCGAAGACGAGCGTTCGGTCACCCGCTTTTCGGGCAAGGACGCCGTGTTCATTGGCGTGGTGCGACAGTCCAAGGCCAACGTGCTGGACGTGGCCGCGGGTGTGCATCGCGAACTCCCGGCGATTCGTGAGGCACTGCCGGCTGGTGTGACGCTCAACATGGCCTTCGACGGAACGATCTTCGTCCAGCGCTCCATCGCCGAAGCGCGCGATACGCTGCTGCTCACGGCCGGGCTGGTCATCCTCATCATCTTCCTGTTCCTGGCGACCTTGCGCGCGACGATCATCCCCGCGCTCGCCATCCCGGTGTCGATCATCGCCACGTTCGCGATCCTGTGGGCGCTGAATTACTCGATCAACACCTTCACGCTGCTCGGCCTCATCCTCGCGATTGGTATCGTCGTGGACGACGCCATCATCGTCCTGGAAAACGCCTATCGCCACCAGGAAGAACTGAAGAAGGATCCATTGACGGCGGCCATCGACGGCACGAAGGAAATCACGACGGCCGTGATCGCGACCACGATCGCGCTGGTCGCGGTCTTCTCGCCCTTGCTGTTCCTCACGGGCGCGACGGGCCGGTTATTCAACGAGTTCGGCGTGGCAGTTGGCGGTTCGGTGCTGATTTCCGGCCTGGTGGCGCTTACGCTGACGCCCATGCTGTCGGCGAAAATCCTCCGGGTTTCCGCGAGCGAGTCGCGGTTCCACCACGTGGTGCAGGGGGCGCTGGGCGCCGTCACGAACGGATATGTCCGCGTGTTAGGCGGCTCGCTGCGGCGGCCATCGATCGTGATTGCCGGTGGCATGTTGCTGACGGCGTCTGCCGTGCTGCTCTACAAGGCACTGGAGCAGGAGTTCGTGCCGGCCGACGACCGTGGGTTCTTCTTCACGTTCGTCGTCGCGCCCGAAGGCGCCTCGGTCCAGTACACGGACGAATACCTGAAGCAGATCGAAGCCATTGGCCACCGTACCAAGGACATCAAGTCCACGTTCTCGTTCGTGGGGTTCGGCGGATCACCAAGCTCGGGATTCTTCGGCGCCATCCTCACCGATCGCGAAGAGCGTGATCGATCGGCACAGGACATAATCAACGAAGTACAGCCGCAGTTCTTCTTCGGCGTGCCGGGTGTGTTTGCGTTCGCGTCAAACCCGCCTGCGTTTGGCGGATTCCTGCCGCCGGTGCAGTTCGTCGTGCGGCATCGCGACTTCGAGACGCTCGCGAACGGCATGGACTCGCTGTTGCCCCGGGTGAGAGCCATACCCGGCCTCATGAACGTGGACACTGACCTCCGCGTCACACGGCCGGAACTCATCGTGAGCCTCGACCGTGATCGCGCCGAGGATCTTGGAGTACCTGCGCGCGACATCGCCGTCACGCTGCAGACGATGCTCGGCGGTCGCGATGTGAGCCGGTTCACGTCGGACAACAAGCTGTACGACGTCATCCTGCGGCTGAACCCGGATGAACGCGCCACGCCGTCGGACATCACCGGACTGCAGGTCCGCGGCCGCGACGGCCAGCTGGTACCGCTGGACGCGGTCACGCGAGTGGAGGAGCGGAGCGGCCCCCGGCAGCTGAACCACCACAACCGCGTGCGGTCGTTCACGCTCTCGGCGGCGCTGGCGCCGGGGTTCACGTTAGGCGCCGCGCTGGACTCGCTGGGTGCGGCGGCGGCGCAGGTGCTGCCGCCGGGCAGCACGATCGATTATGCGGGGGAATCCCGCGAGTTCCGGGACAGCAGTGGCGCGCTGGCGTTTGCGTTCGGGCTGGCGCTGGTCTTCGTGTTCATGGTACTGGCGGCACAGTTCGAGTCCCTGCTGCACCCGTTCACCGTGCTGCTGGCGGTCCC
>DATMBT010000405.1:0-6997 GCA_035559475.1 Gemmatimonadaceae bacterium | reverse complement strand
CATCACCGCTGCCGGTGCCCCGTACGGCATCACCCCCGCGGGAATCCTCGCGCTGGATGTGGCGCGCATCGAGGCGGGATTGCTGCTCCTCGATGTGGACTACGTGTCCGCCCGGAAAGCTCTGATCGAACAGCAGAAATCGTCGCCGCTCGAACTCGGACTCGAGTGGACGGTCGGATTCGACAAGCCGGCCTTTGTAGGACGAGAGGCGCTCGTGGCGGAGCGTGCGCGACCAGCGGAATGGCGCTTCGTCGGAGTGGAAGTGGCCTGGGAACCACTCGAAGCGCTCTACACCGAACTTGGCCTGGCACCTCGACTGCCTGCCATGGCGTGGCGGACGAGTGTTCCACTTTATGCGCCCAACACGGATCGACAGGTTGGTTACGCGACCAGCGGCTGCTGGTCACCAACGCTGAAGCGATACCTGACGCTGGCGCATCTCGAGGCCGCATCGGCGGAGCAGGGAAACGAACTCGAGATCGAGGTCACGGTCGAGCATCGGCGCAAGCGAGCGCGCGCCAACGTCAGGCCCATGCCGTTCTTCAATCCGGAGCGGAAACGCGCATGACGCGATCGAGTGCGACCGGCCGGTATGATGCCATCATCATTGGTGGTGGGCACAACGGATTGGTGACCGCGGCATACCTCGCGCGCGCGGGCAAACGCGTCGTGGTCCTGGAACGCCGGCACCTGGTGGGCGGCGCTGCCGTGACCGAGGAGATCGTTCCCGGTTACAAGTTTTCGGTCTTCTCGTACGTCGTGAGCCTCCTGCGCCCGGAGATCATCCGCGACCTCTCGTTGCCGAGTCACGGCCTGGAGATCCTTCCGCTGGAGAGCACGGTCACGCCGATGTTCAACGGCGACTACCTCGCGGCGTGGCCCGACTCCGACCAGACGCGTCGCGAAGTCGCGCGCCATTCACTCAAGGACGCCGAGGCGTACGAAGAATACAGTCGGCTGATGGGACTCATGGCCATGGCCGTGAAGCCGATCATCGGGATGATCCCTCCCGACCCGACTTCACTATCACCGCGCGACCTTCGCGGTCTGCTCAAGGTCGGTCGCCATTTCCAGTCACTGACCGAGAAGCACTTCCACCTGCTGTACAAGCTCATGACGATGAGCAGCGCCGATTTTCTCGACGAATGGTTCGAGACGGATGTGCTCAAGGCCACCAAGTCGGCGAGCGGTATCATCGGAACGTTCATGGGGCCACGTACACCTGGCTCGGCGTACGTGTTGCTGCACCACTACATGGGAGAGATCGACGGGGCATTCCGCGCATGGGGGTTCGCGCGTGGTGGAACCGGCGCGATCTCGGAGTCCATTGCCCGCGCCGCTCGCGGCTTCGGCGCCGAAGTCCGGCTCGACTCGGAAGTGGCGAAGGTGAAGACGAACAACGGGCGCGCGGTTGGCGTGGTGCTCGCGAATGGCGACGAACTCGAGGCGCCGGTGGTGGTGTCATCGCTCGACCCGAAGCGCACCTTCCTCAAGCTGGTGAGCGAGTCGGACCTGCCCGCCGACTTCGTTGGCGACGTTCGCCGCTTCAAGATCCGCGGCTCGTCAGGCAAGGTGAACCTTGCCTTGTCAGGCCTGCCCGACTTCACCTGCATGCCGGGGAACGGACGGCACCTGCGCGGCGCGATGTCGATTTCGCCGTCGCTCGAATACGTCGAGCGTGCGTACGACGATGCCAAGTACGGATCGTTCTCGAAGCGTCCCTACATGGACATCATCCTGCCGTCCATGATCGACCCGGGCATGGCGCCGCCGGGCAAACACGTCATGTCCGTCTTCGTGCAATATGCGCCGTCCACGATCACCGGCGGGTGGAACGACGACAAGCGCGACGCGTTCGGCAACGCGGTCATCGACGCCATCGCGCAATTCGCGCCGAACATCCGCGACATCATCGTGGACAAGCAGGTGCTCACGCCGGCGGACATCGAGCGCATAACGGGCCTCACCGAGGGCAACATTTTCCAGGGTGAGCTGGCGCTGCACCAGCTCTTCTTCCTGCGTCCTTCGCCGGGATGGGCGCAGTATCGCACACCGGTGAAGGGACTCTGGCAGTGCGGCTCCGGCACGCACCCGGGCGGCGGGATCATGGGCGCGGGCGGCAGGCTGGCCGCGCTGGAAATCCTCGGAGCCGCGTCATGAACCGCTACGACGCCATCGTGATCGGTGCCGGCGCGAATGGGCTAGCCGCGGCCGCACTGCTCGCGAAAAAAGGCAAGCGAGTGCTCGTGCTGGAGCGGCGCGATGTTGCCGGCGGCACCAATGCCACCGAGGAGTTCCATCCGGGCTATCGCGCCAACGCGCTGCGCGACGACGCCGGCTGGGTTCCTGAAACACTCGTCAGGCGCCTCCAGCTCGCGAAGCACGGCCTCCAGTGGCTCCAGCCGTCGGCAGGCCTGGTGTCGTTGTCCGCCGAAGGCGCGCCAGTCACCATGTACCCGGACGTGGCCCGCACGGTGGATGGTCTCAAGGCCCACTCCACTGCCGACGCCACGCGCTGGCCGGCATTTACGGCATTCGTCGGCCGGGTGGCCGGCTTTCTCGAGGCCGCCTATGGGTCCCGCGCCCCGAAGGTGCAGTCCACCGCGTTAGGCGATCTCATGTCGCTGGCGGGCCTCGGCCAGCGCCTGCGCCGGCTTGGCAAGCGGGAGATGATGGAAGTGCTGCGCGTCGTGCCCATGCCGATCGCGGACCTGGCAGAGGAGTGGTTCTCGAACGAGTCGATACGCGCGCTGCTGGCGGTCGCGGGCACGAGGGACGTCATGCACGGTCCCATGTCCGGCGGCACTGCCCTGGTGTTCCTGCACCAGCAGGTCGGGCAGGCGGCCGGATCCATCGGTGTGCGGCGCGCTGCGCGCGGCGGCACGGGCGCGCTGGCATCCGCATTTGCCTCGGCGGCGCGGGAAGCTGGCGTCGAGATCCGGCTTGGGGCTGAGGTCAGTGAGGTAGTGGTCGAGCAGGCGCGGGTGACGGGGGTGCGGCTGGCTACCGGCGAACAACTCGGCACAACGCTCGTGATCTCGAGCGCGGATCCGAAGCGGTCGTTCTCGTGGATCGATCCCATGTGGCTCGATCCTGAGTTGCTGCGCGCGGTGGACAACATTCGTATGCGCGGGTCAACGGCGCGCGTACACTACGCGCTCGATGCGTTGCCACGTTTCCAGTCCGGCGGTCGCGAAGTCCCGCGCGATGCACTCGGCGGGACGCTGGTGCTTGCGCCCTCGATGCAGTCGGTGGAGCGCGCGTATGACGCCGCGAAGTTCGGCGAAGTACCCGCCGCTCCAGCGCTCAGCATGACCATCCCAACGCTCGTCGATCCTTCGCTCGCGCCGGACCGGCGGCACGTCCTGTCGGTGAGTGCGCACCATGTGCCATTCGCGCGAGGCGGCGGGTGGAACGGCTCGGCGGGTGACGCTCTCGCGGAGCAGGTCACGACCCTGCTGACGAGTATCGCCCCGGACCTCCGCGAGCGAACCGTGGATCGGTGGGTACTCACACCGGCAGACCTCGAATCGCGTTACGGCTGCACCGAGGGCAACCTCTCGCACGGCGAGTTGGCGCTGGACCAGTTCCTGTTCATGCGACCGGTTCCGTCCTGCGCCCGGTATGCCACGCCGCTCTCCGGGTTTTCCCTCTGCGGCACTGGCTCGCACCCCGGCTTGTCCGGCGGCGCGGCGCCACTCGTAGCCTTCCGTCAGTAAGCCCGGAAAACGACGACTGGCCGCCGGTCTTCACCGGCGGCTTTGACGCATGGTTTCCTTGAGGGGTCGCAGCGTCGGAAACGACGGTGCCACAACGTGTTGACGCGGTGAGGTGCGGGTGACTGGCGCGGCTATTGTCTACGCGCTTGCTGGAACCCCGAACTTCTCACAAGGCGGACCGATGCCAGGCAGTCACGACCAGTCCCTCAGCAGCACCGCGCCGATGCCCGCGCTCGCACCGGCGTCGGCCGCGCCGGCTGAGCGCATGAGCCTTCCCAGGGCGCTGGAACGAATCGAAGTGCTCGACATCCTCCGCGGTATCGCGCTGATCGGGATGTTCCTGGTGCACTTCAACTACTACGAAGCGACGCCACCGGGCGTCGAGCCAGGTCGGCTGGCGCATTTCATAGAGCAGTTCCTTGGCGTGTTCATCGAGGAGCGCTTCTACGCAATGTTCGCCATGCTCTTCGGCGTCGGCTTTGCTGTGCAGCTGACCCGCGCCGAGGCTCGCGGCGAGCCGTTCGTGGGCCGATACCTCAGGCGCCTCGCGGCACTGGCCGTGTTCGGCTTCATCGCCGAAGGCGTGTTCGGCTACAACGTGTTGCTCGGGTACGCGATGTGGGGCGTGCCGCTGCTGCTTGTTCGCAAGTGGCCTGTGAAGGCGCTGCTCGTGCTGCTCGTGCTCTGCGCGGGGTCGCGGCAGATCTATTCGGTAGGCAGGATCGTGGCCGCCAGCCGGCAGCCTAACGGGATTGCGGAGTACAAGGCCGGAAACCAGGCGCGCATGGCAAAGTTCATGGCGGGACGGGATTCGCTGCGCGCCGCCGAGCAATCACCCAGCTGGAAAACGGTGGTCGCGGCGCGCGTGCGCTTCATGCCCAGGTTCCATTGGCAGTGGAACAGGTTCCCCAACAGCAGCTTCATTCTGTTCCTCCTCGGCATGATCGGGTGGAAGCTCGGGCTGTTCACGCGACCGGAGGCGCGCAAGCGACTCATCGTGGGTCTGATGGTTTTCGGTGCGGCTTCGTCGGCGCTTGTGATGTTCGCGTTCCCCCTCGGAGGCCCGGTGCCGCCGCAACCGAATCCCGACTCACCGGTGTGGAGCTCGATCGCGGCGCTCGCGCGAAACACTGGCTTCGGGCTGGTCCGGCCGGAATTGCTGGCGTTTGCCTACATCGGCATCGTACTGCTCCTGGTCGCGCACAATCGCGCGTGGCTCCAGCGCCTGTCGTTCTTCGGCTGGGCCGGCAAGATGGCGCTGACGAATTACATGATGCAGGTCATGATTCTTGACGTGTTTGGCTCGCCCAAGGGGTTCGGGATCAAGCTCCCGGCGTTGCTGGTCTTCCCGTCCGCGATAGCGTTATTTGTGGCGCAGGTCTACATGAGCCGCTGGTGGCTGTCGCATTTCCGCCTCGGCCCGCTCGAGTGGGTCTGGCGCTCGATCACCTACCGGAAGGTTCAGCCGTTACGGATTGAGCGCGCGCCGTTTGCTCCGCGCCTCGCGATGGAAGTGGGAGACTAGGCCATGGAAATCACGCACAACTCGCCGATCGCGGTCCCGTCGTCACCGTCGACCGCTTCAGGGAATCTGGCTGACAGCGGCACGCGGGTGCTGGATCGGATCGCGGTGCTCGATATCCTCCGCGGGATCGCGCTTGTCGGGATGTTCATGGTGCACTTCAACCTGTACGAGGCCACGCCGTTTGGCGCGGAGCCGGGCCCCGCGGCCGCATTCATCGAGAAGTTCATTGGCATGTTCATCGAAGAGCGCTTCTGGGGCATGTTCGGGATGCTCTTCGGTATTGGCTTCGCTGTGCAACTCACTCGTGCGGACGCGCGTGGCGAACCGTTTATTGCCCGATACCTTCGCCGACTGGCAGGCCTCGCCGTATTTGGCTTCATCGCGGAAGGCGTGTTCGGGTACAACGTCCTGTTCGGTTACGCGATGTGGGGCCTGCCGCTGATCCTGGTCCGCCGCTGGCCGGTCAAGGCGCTCGTCGTGCTGCTCGCGATCTGCATGTCCTCGTTCCAGCTGCGCACCGTTGCACGACTTGCGTACTACAGCCGCCAGCCCAACGGCATGACGCAATTCAGTGAGGCCTCAAAAGCGCGAGCGATAGCCTGGCGCGCGACCTGGGACGCGAACCACGCAGTAGAGGAGTCAGGCGACTGGAAAACCGTGATCGCCGCTCGCATGAAGTTCATGGTGAAGTTTCAGCGTCAGTGGGGTCTTATGCCGAGCGGCAGCTTCACGCTGTTCCTGCTTGGCCTGATCGGCTTCCGGCTCGGGTTGTTCAGCAGGCCAGAGGAACACCGGCGCATGATCGTCGCGCTGATGGTGTACGGCGCCGTGTGCGGGTTGCTGGCTGATCACATCTTCCCGATCGGCGGTCCGGTATCGTCGGGGCCCCCGACTGGATTCGTCGATGGCGTCGTCACGAGCGCGCGGACGAGTGGCTTCAACTTCTTCCGACCGCAGTGGCTCGCGTTCACGTACATCGGTACCGTGCTATTGCTCGTTTCGTACAACCGCGCGTGGCTGCACCGGCTGTCCGGTTTCAAATGGGCGGGGCGCATGGCGTTGACGAACTACATGATGCAGGTAGTGCTCGTCGATGTCCTGTTCACTCACCACGGGTTCGGGATGAAGATCCCGGCGTTGCTCGTCTTCCCCGCCGCGATCGGACTGTTTGTGGCGCAGATATTCATGAGCAGGTGGTGGCTGACGCGGTTCCGCCTCGGTCCACTCGAATGGATCTGGCGCTCGATCACGTACTGGAAGCTCCAACCGCTGCGGATCGAGGTTCTGCCACCGGCGCCGAGGCTCGCGGCCGAGGCGGCGGGGGACTAGAACAGCGAGGAGGCAGGAGGCAGGAGGCAGAGAATGTACGAAGCGTCTTCATGTAACCGTTTCGTTCGTTCCCTGCTTCCTGCCTCCGGTCTCCTGCCTCCTCTCAGTCCCGTTCCCAATTCCCCTCATACTCCATGTACCGCGCGGTCTCGCGCGCGACGTCGGCGCCTAACAAGCGCGCGACCACGTGCAGCGACATGTCGATCCCGGCGCTGACGCCGGCCGACAGGATGAGGTTCCCATTGTCCACGATCCGCCGACCCTCGTGGACCGTCGCGTGCGGGGCGACGGCGCGCAGTTCGTCGAACGCCATGAAGTGCGTCGTCGCGTTCCGCTGGTCCAGGAGCCCGGCCGCGCCTAACACGAGTGCCCCCGTGCAGACACTCAGCACCAGCTCACAGGCCGGCGCCACGCGCGAGATCCA
>DATMBT010000404.1:0-4635 GCA_035559475.1 Gemmatimonadaceae bacterium | reverse complement strand
GGGAGAAGATCTACCACGCCGTTGGCGCGACGACGCCCCAGGCGATGACGCTCGACGAGATCCTGAAACTGATCCGTGAGGCAGGGAAGGTGCCCGCTGAGCGCGACAGTTTTTACAGGGTGATCCGGCAGTTCGATCAGTAGTCACCCAGATCCCACCTCCCACATCCATTCTTGATGCGCGTAGGTCGGATTCCATACATCAATTGCTACCCGGTCTACGGGGCGATCGATGCCGGCATCGTCAGGCTCGAGGCGGAGCTGGTCACCGGGGTCCCATCGGACCTGAACGTGAAGATGGCGCGCGGACAGCTCGACGTGAGCGTGGTGTCCGCGATCGAATATGCGCGGTCGTCGGAGCGCTACGTGCTTCTGCCGGATCTCGCCATTTCGTGCGATGGCCCGGTTCGCAGCGTGCTGCTCCTGTCGAAGATCCCTGCGCCCGAGTTAGGCGCGAGGCGCGTGATGGTCAGCCGCAGTTCCATGACGAGCGTCGCGCTCCTCGAACTTCTGTTCGCCAACGTGTGGCATGCCAAGCCGGAATTCGTGCCGGGTGACGCAGAACTGACCGACGTGGCGAGGTTCGCAGACGAGGCGCACGATGCCCGTCTCGTTATCGGCGATGCGGCACTTGTGATGGGGAATCGGGATTCGGGAATCGGGAATCGACACGGCGCTCCCGCCTACGAGTTCGTCTACGACCTCGGTGCGGAGTGGAAGCGATGGACGTCGCTGCCGTTTGTGTTTGCGGTGTGGGTCGCACAACGCAGCACGTCAGTGGACCGGGCGCTGGCGGTCCATGCCACGTTGATCGAGTCGCGCGCGTGGGGACTGCAACACCTCGACCAACTCGCCGAGCGCGCGTCACAGTCGTCGGGCGTGGACGCTGGGGCCTGTCGGGAGTACCTGAGTGGATTGGACTACGGATTGTCGTATCCACACCTTGCCGGACTCACGAACTTCTTCAATCGCCTGGTCCAGGTTGGACGCGTTCCTGATGGGACGTTGGCGTTCCTCGGGCGCAGTTAGCGCGACTACCGGACCAGTCCCGAAGGCCTGCTGGCACTGGCGCAGGCTCCGGCGAATCAGCGACCTTCCTATGGTCCCTAAAGCGCCGAAATTGGACTCCCTACTCGATTTTTACACGAATGCGCCGCTCCTCGAGCTCGGGCTCGAGGCAGACAAGGCGCGCACCGCGAAGCACCCGGACGGCGTCGTCACGTATATCGTCGATCGGAACATTAACTACACGAACGTCTGCGTCGCGGACTGCGGCTTCTGCGCGTTCTACCGCCGGCCCAAACACGGCGAAGGGTACACGCTGTCGTTCGAGCAGATCGGCGCCAAGATCGAGGAGACCAAGGCGCTGGGTGGCGTCCAGATCCTCATCCAGGGCGGCCATAATCCGTACATCCCGTTCGAGTGGTACCTGGACCTGATGCGGTACATCAAGCGCAATCACCCTATCCACATCCACGGGTTCTCGCCCAGCGAAGTCGACTTCTTCAGCACCGTGTTCCGCATGGACGCGGTCGAGGTCATCCGTGAGCTGAGGAAGGCCGGACTGGATTCAATCCCGGGGGGTGGCGGCGAAATTCTCGTCCAGCGCGTTCGTGATATCGTCGCGCCGAAGAAGGCGGGTGCCGATCGCTGGCTCGAGATCATGGAACTGGCGCATAACGAGGGCATGAAGACCTCGGTGACGATGATGTACGGCATCGGTGAAACGCTCGCCGAGCGCATCGAGCACCTCGAGCGGGTGCGCGAGCTGCAGGCGCGAACGGGTGGATTCACGGCGTTCATCACGTGGCCACTGCAGCCCGAGAACACGCCGACGATGTCGCACATGCCGAAGACCGGTGCGACGGAATACCTGCGCACGGTGGCGATGGCCCGCATCGTCCTCGACAACGTGCCCAACCTCCAGTCGAGCTGGGTCACGATGGGGCTCAAGGTCGGCCAGCTCGCGCTCCGCTTCGGCTGCAATGATTTCGGCTCGCTCATGATCGAGGAAAACGTGGTGTCCGCGGCCGGCACGACGCATCGGACCACGACGGAAGAACTGGAGCGCCTGATCCTTGACGCGGGGTTTACGCCAGCCCGCCGCCGGCAGGACTATTCGATCATTCGAGAGCCGGCGAATGCGGCGGCGTGACTCGTGAGTGCTGACTCGTGACTCGGCACGGCTATGGGGTTCCAGGTTTGGCGTGCGCTGGCTGACCACACAAGCCAACGCCAGGGAATCATGAGCGAGTCACGAGTCACGAGTCACGAGTCACGAACAGGCATCGGCTACGACTCTCATCGCTTCGCGCCCGGCGGCCCGTTGATTCTCGCGGGCACCACCATTCCCGTGGACTTCTCGCTGGCGGGTCACTCCGATGGTGACGCGATCGCCCACGCCGTGACCGATGCCGTGCTCGGCGCCGCGGCGCTGGGAGACATCGGCGAAATGTTTCCCGATACCGACCCGGCCCTGCGTGGCGCGAACTCGATGGACATGCTTCGCGCCGCGGTGACTCGCGTCCGTGACGCCGGCTTCACCGTGGTGAACGTGGACGTGGTGGTCGTCACTGAAACGCCGAAGATCGGGCCCTACCGCGGCGCCATGCGGTCGGCGCTGGCCGAAGCGTTAGGCGTCGTCCCGGCGGATGTCAACATGAAGGGCAAGACCAACGAGGGCATGGGCTGGATCGGTCGCGGTGAGGGACTCGCCTGCCTGGCCACCGTCTCCATTTCGCGGCGGAGTCACGACGCGTGAACCTCCAGTCGATTTTCGACTGGCTGTTGACGCTCCCACCATCGACGCTGCTCCCGGTGATGGGATTGCTGGCGGCCGCGGAAAACGTGTTTCCACCCATTCCCGCCGATGCGCTGATCGCGCTTGGTGCGTTCATCGCGGCGCGGAATAATGCCTCCCCGATCCCCGCGTTCCTGACGGTGCTGCTTGGCAATGTTGCCGGGGCGATGGCCATGTACGCCGTTGGTCGTCGATATGGCGCCGACTGGACCGAGAAGCGATTCCGCCTCAAGCACAAGGAGTCGGCGGAGTCGGCCCTCAGTTCCTGGTACGCGCGGTATGGGCTGCTGTCCCTGGCGATCGGCAGGTTCATTCCCGGTGTGCGTGCCGTGGTAGCGCCGTTTGCGGGTGCACTGCGTGCCTCCATCGTGGGAACCGTCGCCGCCATCACGCTCGCGTCAGGCACGTGGTACGGACTGGTCACGTGGATTGCGTTCCGCGCGGGATCGAACTGGGACGACCTCGTCCGCAATGTCGGTCGTATGGGAAAGTGGAGCGCGGTCGTCGCGCTGGGCCTCGTGGCGGCGCTCGCCTTCACCTGGTATCGGCATCGCAAGGCGCGAGCGCAAACATGACAGACGCCGCGCTGCCTGACGAGGTGGTGCGTGCCTTCCTCGTTGAGCGCTTCGACGACTTTCTGTCGCTCGAGCATGGGAGCGCCGATCGGACTCGCGAAGCGTATCGCCGCGACGTGCTTCGCCTCGCGTCATACGCGCTGACCCGCTCCGTGCGGAAGCCGGGGGAGCTGACGCCTGGCCATCTCCGCGATTTTGTCTACCATCTGAAGGACCTCGGACTGGCGCCGTCGTCGATTCGTCGCACGATCGCGGGCCTTCGCACCTGGTTCGCGTTCCTGGTCGCCGAAAGCGTCATCCCCGGCGATCCGAGCGACCGACTGGAGCTGCCAAAACGCTGGCAGACACTTCCCGAGGTCCTCTCGGCAGACGAGGTGAAGAAGCTTCTTGCCACGCCATCGCAGGACGACACGATGTATTACCGCGACAAGGCGATGCTCGAGCTCGCGTACGGCGCGGGACTCCGCGTCTCCGAGTGGACGTCCGTCCAGGTGCGTGACGTCCACCTCGATGAACGACTCGTCAGGGTGCTGGGCAAGGGGAACAAGGAACGCCTGGTCCCGTTCGGTCGCTCAGCCGCAGCGGCAGTCGTCATCTACCTCCGCGAACTGCGCCCTCGGCTCGAACGCGGCGCAGGGAAGGGCGTCCTGTTCCTCAACGCCCGTGGCCAGCCCCTTTCACGCATGGGTGCCTGGACGATCCTGCGAAAGCATGTGAAGGCGGCGGGCATCGACAAGACGGTTACCCCTCATACGTTGCGCCACTCATTTGCAACGCACTTGCTGGAAGGCGGCGCAGACCTTCGCGCGGTGCAGGAAATGCTGGGTCACGCCGACGTCTCCACGACGCAAGTCTACACGCACGTGGATCGAGAGTATCTTCGGAGCGTGCATAAGCAGTACCACCCTCGGGGATAAATGCTCGCTGGTTGCTGGTTGCTAGTCCTTGTTGCTGGTTGCTAGTCCTTGGGCTAGCTGCTGATGGCACCAGCACCAGCACCAGCACCAGCAACCAGTACTAGTACCAGCAACCAGCAACCAGCAACCAGCATGGTCCTAGTCCTGGATAACTACGACTCATTTACGTTCAACCTCGTCCAGTACCTGGGCGAGTTTGGTGTCGATGTCGATGTTTTTCGAAACGACGTGATCACCGTCCAGGATGTGGCGACGATGGCGCCCGCAGCGATCGTGATCTCACCGGGCCCCTGCACGCCTTCGGAAGCCGGCATCTCGGTGCCGCTCGTCAGGCAGCTCGGCGG
>DATMBT010000403.1:0-2762 GCA_035559475.1 Gemmatimonadaceae bacterium | reverse complement strand
TGCTGATGAGGTCCGTGTCGTAAAACACCCAGTGATCGCCACGCCGGCGCGCCTCAACCATCGCCGCGTCTTCGGCCGCGATTTGTGCGCTCGCAATCGGCGACACGTCCTCCGCGTTCAACGACCGGCCAACTTTTTCGGCATACACGCGCGACTGTTCGGCGACCCAGGACGTGCCGAAGTGCTTCGCCAGGTCACGGGCGAGCGTTGTCTTACCGGTGGACTCGGAGCCGGTGACAACGACGCGAGTGACATGATTGGTCGTCATGCGTGAGAGGGCCGCATTACCAGCGAGCGGCGCCACTCCGCGTAACCCATAACGGCGAGCACGAGGAAAGCGGCGTAGAGCACGGCGGTGGCGTAGAGGCCCTGTGAGACGAACATGGGCACGTATACCACGTCAACCGCAATCCAGATCAGCCAGTTCTCGAGGATCTTTCGCGTCATCATCCACTGAGCGACGAGGCTGGTCGTGGTGAGCAACGCATCGAGCCACGGAAGGGCCGCATCCGTCTGCCTGAGGACGGCGGCGAGTGCGAGCCACAACACGAGACTCAGCACGGCCAACACACCAAGCAGCCGGGGACCGGCGCGCGAAACCCGAAGCTCCGTGTGCTGTTCGCCGCCATGAAGCCACTGGTACCAGCCGTAGACCGACAACGCGAGGTAGATCGGCTGGAGGCCCATCTGTCCGTACAGCCGTCCCTGATAAAACACGACAGTGTAGAGGGCGACGTTGACGATCGCCGTCGGCCAGCTCCAGATGTTCTGGCGCGTGCTGAGGTAGACGCTGATGACTCCGAATGCCGCGGCGATGACCTCGAGGGCAGACCACTCGAGGAGGTTCATTCAGCGCGGGCGAAGGCGAATGATGCGGTCATCCGTAGGCATAGGAGTGCCGCGGCCATCACGGTTGGACGTGCCGATGTAGATCGAGCCGTCGGGCGCGACGAGCACCGCCCTCAGTCGCCCAAAGGTGTGGACGAACAACTTCTCCGTGGACTGCACACTGCGACCATCCGCCGAGAGCGCGAGTCGATACAGGGTGGCGTCCTTGAGGGTGGCGAAGATCAGGCTGCGGCGAAACTGCGGAATCAACGGCGCATCGTAGTAGATAAGCCCCGCTGGTGCGATGGTGGGTGTCCACATAGCCATCGGCTCCACGACGTTGTTCGCCGTGCAGAACGACATCTCGCCCATGCCGATGTCGCCGTCGCAACGCCCATGCACGTCGGGCCATCCGTAGTTCCGTCCCGCTTCAATGCGGTTTACCTCGTCGTTGTCCGCGGGACCATGCTCCGTGATGTACAGCGAACCGTTGGGGGCGAACGCGAGACCCTGCGGATTGCGATGACCGAACGAATAGGTGCGCGATCCGAACGGATTGCCGGGCGCCGGCTGACCATCCAGCGTCAGTCGCAGGATCTTGCCGGCAACAGCGTCACGATTCTGCGCGATTGACGCGTCGGAGGCGTCGCCGGTGGTGACGTAGAGGAAGCGATCGGGCCCGATCGCCAGACGTGATCCGTTGTGGATCGACGAGCCCGGGATATCGGCCAGCAGGACCTCCGGCGCCCCGAGCGAGGTGCCATCGTAGCGCATGCGCACCACCCGATTCCGCGATCCGCCCTGGTACGTGTGTGCGACATACACCCAGGGCTGCGTCGAAAAGTCGGGATGGAAGGTGAGGCCCAGGAGGCCACCTTCGCCAACTTCACTGACCGCGACAGTCCCGACCACCGAGACCGCGCCGGACTGTGGATTCACGCGACTGATGCGTCCCCCGCGTTCCGTCATCCAGATCATGCCATCGGGACCCCACGCCAGCTCCCAGACCGTATCGAGACCGGTCGCGACAACGTCGGCCTCGACCTCAACGTTAGGCGGCGGATTCTGGAGGGTGTCCGGCGGTTGCAGCGTATCCCCGTCCGTCGCCGAATCGCAGCCGAGTATCAGCGCGAACGCGACCGTTCGCCACAGGAGCGCGGCGAGCGGGGACCAGGACCGATGGGACATGTCTCATGATAAACAGGAAGGGGAGCGGAATGCTCCAACGGCTGGTCCCCTTTTTCACAGGGCGAGCGGCCCCTACCTTCCCGTCCGGTGATGAGTTGCGCCTTGTTGTATCAGCGTCTTGGCCGATGGTGTCGGTCCGCGGGCCTGGCCGGTTTGTTGGCTTTCGGCCTGCAAGGCTGCGCGGCGTCATTGCGGCGCGCGCCATCACTGGCGGATTCGCTAGTCGCGTCCAGGCAGCTCGCCGAGGTCACCGACGACTACTGGCAGTTTCTGCGAGTGAGCCGTCCGGACGTCGCCGTTCGTGCGGACTCCACGGTCGCTGCACTGCCCGATCCAACACAGGATCGCGCCAAGGGTGACGCGCAATTCGCCCGCGAGGGTCTCGCCCGGCTCGACGATATCTTCGTCGAGGCACTGACGGAGGACGACTACGTCACCTGGCTGTCCATGCGGTGGGAGATGGAGGCGCTCGGAGGTTGGACCGCGTACCACTGGACGAACCTCACTGACTTGTCGCCTGGCCGGTCCGTGTTCGACCGCTCGATCGAGGTCCTGCGGGCACAGCGTGTAATCAATCTCCTGTCCGCGCAGCGATACATCGCGCTGGTGAATTCGGTGAGCGATGTGGCGCGTGACATTCGCAGGGACTTCGAGGAGCGATCGAAGCGCGACATCCGACTGTCGCGCCAGAGTGCGGATCGAGCCGTCGCGCATGTCCGCAGCCTGATTGCGCCGGCGTCCGTGAG
>DATMBT010000402.1:0-2838 GCA_035559475.1 Gemmatimonadaceae bacterium | reverse complement strand
TTCCCGTTCCATGATCTCCTTCACCACGAGCGCGGCCGCGATGTTCACCGCCTGGCCCGAGTTGTGCCCTTCGCCGTGTCCCGGCGCCGAGCCGACGATCGCTTCGCGGAAACCGACACCCGGCTTCTGGTTCGACTGCGGAATGCCATCGATATCCGAGCCAAGTGCGATCACCGGCTTGCCAGAGCCCCACGTGGCGGTCCATGCGGTCGGAATACCAACGATGCCGCGTTCAATCTTGAACCCGTTCTTCTCGAGGAGACCGGTCAAATACTTCGAGGTCTCGACTTCCTGCATCCCGAGCTCACCGAACGAGAAGACCTGGTCGATGATCTCCTGCACGAGCTTGGCACGCGCGTCGATCTTGGTAGCCGCTTCGGTCTTGAGGCGTTCGAGCCGAGCGTCCTGTGCATGGACTGGCGCGGCCACGGTAACAATGAGCGCTAATGCGCTGAGATGAAGTCGGGTTCTCATATAGTTTGCTCTCGTGACTCGTGACTGGTGACTCGTGACTCGGCACTGCAAAGTGCATTCAGGAACGACGGACCGCGACCCGATTTACCAGGGTTCTCGAGCGCTGACGAGCCCCGAATCATCGTCGGGCAGAATCGACGGCTCACCCTCTGACAGGCCGTGGGCCGAGTACATCGCCCGGAGATCAATCGCGACGGGGGACAACGTCTCGGGATCTGGCGCGTCCTCGGCGATCGCCGGCGGCGCTGTCGGGGAATCGGTGACTGAAACCTCCACGCCGCTCACCACCGGTGCTGTCGCGCGCGCGGGCTCGAGGCGTGCAGCGCGAAAACGGTCGCGTGCACATGCGCAGCCGCACGCAACCGAAAGGTCCATCAGCACCGGCAAATCGGAGTTCGCTTTCGCGACCGCATCAATCGTGATCGGTGCCGCTTCGATCAGGGGCACGCCGGTCGTGGCCTGGAGCCAATCGACGTCCGGCGCGCCGCCCGGAGTCGATGCATAACGAGCCCGATCCACCGGCACCTGGTCCTCGAAATAGTGCGACTGCGAGTGCGGGTCGATTCCGACAGCCGCCAGGCGATCAAAAAAGATGTCCGCGTCCACGTGGATGTCCACGTCCTCGGAGGCGGCTCCAGGGCAGCCACCCACGTAAGTGACGTGCACCGGTCGGGGATGAAAAACGGCGCGGACGTAACGCGCGCACGCCACCGGTGGCGGCACCGTATTCAGCATCGACACGTCGACCGGGAAACCCCTCAGTCGTTCGGTGACGAGCGGGCAGCTCGACATCACGCTGGTCGTGGCTGAGTCGGCCATCTGCCGCCCAACATGCGCGGCGATCAACTCCTCACCCCATGAGACGGGGACCAGGAAATCGAATCCTGCCTTCCGGCACGCGTGGGTCAGTTGCACCCAGTTCACGGGATGGGCGGCGAGCAGCGAGTCAGTGCCGAATATGGCGATCTTCATCGGCATGACTGGTTCGTCGTGCATGTCTACGTGGGTGCGGGTAACGCCATAAGCTACGGTGCGCGACGAGGGCGGCGCACCTGCAAAGGTGATGGTTGCTGGCTACAATTGTCGCCATGGTCGATGTCGTGGCACTCGCGGCCGAACTCCTGGCCATTGAATCGTCATCCGGCAACGAAAGCCGGATCGTGGACTTCGTTTCGCGTTGGCTCATCTCACGTGGCTGGAACGTGACAGTGCAGGAAGTCACGGACCGTCGCGGGAACATCTGGGCGTCACGAGCCGGCGGCGGCGTGACCCTGTCCACCCATCTCGACACGGTGCCGCCATTCGTTCCACCCCGGCTCGACGGCGCCCGCCTCTATGGTCGTGGGGCCTGTGACGCCAAGGGCATCGCGGCGGCCATGCTTGTCGCCGCGGACGCGCTGGCGGCGGAGGGTGAAGACCGTGTCGATCTCCTGCTCCTCGTTGGGGAGGAGAAGAACTCCGACGGGGCCCGGGCCGCTAACCGGCTGCCCGCCACGAGTCGCTTTCTCGTGAACGGAGAACCCACCGAGAGCAAACTGGCCAGCGGCGCGAAGGGATCGCTCAGGGTCAAGCTGATTACGCGCGGCAAGGAGGCCCATTCGGCGTATCCGGAGCTGGGCCGCTCAGCCATTGAGCCGATGCTGGAGCTGCTTCCCGGTGTACGAAAGCTTGAACTGCCGGGTGACTCCCGGCTCGGCGAGGGCTCGGTCAACATCGGCGTCATTCGCGGCGGCACTGAGGCCAACATCATCCCGGGGTCCTGCGAGGCGGAGATGATGTTTCGCCTCACTGGCGACGTCGCGGTGGTCAAGCAGCTCGTTGAAAAGTGGGTCAACGGGCGCGCCGACATTGTCTGGGGTTCCACGATACCGGCGCAGTTCTTCCACACGATACCAGGGTTCGAAACGGCGCCCATGTCATATACGTCGGACATTCCATTGCTCGACCGCTGGGGCACACCGCTGCTGTTCGGGCCCGGGTCGATCCATGTCGCGCACACGGCCGAAGAGCACATCGACGTGAACGAACTTCGCGCGTCGGTGGACGCGTACCAACGTATCGTGCGGAGTCTGCTGGCATGAGCGCTCCGTCGAACGCCCGGCGCTGGCCGGTTGCCATCCTTGGCGCGACCGGGGCAGTCGGGCAGACGTTCATTCGCCAGCTCGCCGGCCACCCGTGGTTCGAGATCGCGGAATTGGCGGTCTCCGATCGATCGGCGGGTCGTCCATATGCCGAAGCCTGTCGCTGGCTCGAGGGACCGTTGCCGGCAGAACTGGCGTCGCGTGTCGTCGTGCGCTGCGATCCGTCTGAGGTGCGCTCACCGCTCGTTTTCTCCGCGCTCGACGCCGGAGTTGCTGGTGAAGT
>DATMBT010000401.1:0-4837 GCA_035559475.1 Gemmatimonadaceae bacterium | reverse complement strand
GACGCAGGTCGCGATCCTGATCGTCGCTGGAAGGCGACGCCAAAACGGCATCGACTTTCGCTGTGGTGAGATCGACAAGTCGTCGTCGCGCAGCGCGCGCGTCGTCGACATCTGCGGTCGCGTCAGCGGGCGCCCGACCATAACGATGACGGTAAAAATCGAGGCAGAGGCGCCGACTCACCACCACGAGCCAGGTGGTGAACTTCCCACGCCCGTCGGCGGCGAAACCACGCAGTCGGTGCAGGTCTTGCTCACGGAGCTTTTCGAGCACGAACGCATAGGCGTCCATCGCTCCGTCGTAATCGGGAGTGTTGCGACGCGTGACGTAGAGGAGGAGCCGGCTGTACTCGTCCACAAACCGCGCCCATGCTTCGTCACGGGCGCGCTCGTCCGCGGCTTGGAGAAGCCGCGCCAGCACCTCAGGGACAGCAGCAGCCTGCACAGGTAAGCTCGACCGATCGAGTCGCCATGCCACCGCGGGAAGCGGCTGTTCGAGCGGTGCAACATACCTGGCCATCGTTTGCGCGGAAGGACAGAGATTGCGGGTCGTGGCGCCCGGACGCTCGTTCAGCGCCGTGATGCTGGAATGGGCGCGGCGATGACTGAGGAGCCGGGAAGTTTCCAAACAACCGCGTGAGGCTTGAAGAAGTCGTCGCCATACGTGAATCCGACAACCCAGCCACGATTGTTGATCGCGAGTGCCTCGCCTGGGTGCGACGGTCGTATTGCTCCGAGGTCTTCCGGCCACTGGCTGCCAGGGAACCAGATGACTGCATGCTGGATGAGCGCAGCGTACGGCCCCGAATTAACGCCATCGCTGTAATGCACCAGCGCTGACCCCACCACCTGGTTCGAGTTGCTCATGCCGCTCACGAAAGCCTGCGTGTTGTACAGGGTCGGCAGGCTCTTACGCACGCCTCCGGGCGAAGCCCAGTAGGCGGCAGTTACGTAGCAATTGGGAAGTCCGGGAATGCATGGCCGAAACCACCCGGCCAGGGCACCCGCATCGTTGATCGCGCTTGCACCTGCTGGAACCTGGCGGTCAACCGGCTCCGGCATGAGCCACTGACCATCGCGGTATCGCCAGACCACGTTGACCGTCGAGTCTGACGAGGAAATAGCTCCGGCGATGTGGCCTGCGTCGCTTATGACGTCAAGCCATGCGCCTGTGAACCCTGCGGGAATGGGCAAGGCTTGCGGAGGGCCCCAACTGGCCGGCGACACTTGTCGCCACACAACGGGTGTGCGCTTCTGCGTGGAATCGATGACCGCCCCAATGATCGTGCCGTCGTTGCTGATGCCTGCCACGAGGACCGGTCCAAAGTCCAACTCACCTCCTGACGGCAAGTGGATCCAGGAGTGGTAGAATCTCGCCAAAGCGTCAAACTTGCGTCGAAGAATGACGCCCTCCTCGTTGATGGCGACCGCGATGCCCTTCCCGAGGATCGAATAGGTCCAGGCTGAATCAACCGGGGACCATTTGATGGCGATCTGCTCGCGCGACGCGTTGTCTGACCAGCCGACGATGACGCCGCTGTCATTGATGTCGCTCGCTTCGGATCTCGTTCCAGGTTCAGGCAGCAGCGTCGGCTTGGCGACCACGCGGAACCGCTCGACCGCGATGCCCTGTTTCCCCTTCTTGCCGCGGATCCTGACGCTGTACGGTCGAAGCTCCGCGTTGGGCGAGATGGCGATGACCGCTTCCAGTTCGGTCGGTGATTTCCATGTGGTAGAGATCGTGCGGATTGCCGTCGCCGCTGTCGTATCGATCACCCACGTCGCGCTGGAGCCTTCCGTGAAGCCGGAACCGGCGATGCGGACGGTGATGGTGGTGTCGACCGTCGCCGTATCCGGATCGATGACGGTGATGACAATGTCGTCATCCTCGAGCGCCGAGTTCGGAACACCCGTCGCGCCGTCGTCCTTCGAGCAGGAGACCAGCGCGAGGAGCAAGACCAGGGCGACACCGCTGCCATGGCGGTATAGCGCCCTGTCGCCGCCGGCAACGTGTTCCAACGTCACCGCTGCCCCGCCACTTTCACTGGCACCCACCGGGTTCTGAGATCGCCGTCCCCAATCTCCCCGTGGTCTCCAGTGCCCCAGCAGTATGCGATACCGGCGACGGTCAGGGCGCAACCATGCCAGTCGACGACCACCTGGTCGACTAAAAGGCTCCCTGCGATCGCCACTGGCCGGTTGCTTCCGTTCAACAGGGACGGACCAGTGCCTAACGTGCCCTGGAAATTATCGCCCCAGCAGTACCCGACGCTGGTCGTGGTCACGCCGCAGGCGATGAAGCTTCCAGCACTGATAGATTTCCATTTCAGGCCACCCGCAACGAGCACTGGAGTTGACGATTCTCCCACGTCAGAGCCTGTGCCGAGTCCATTGCCGCCGGTGCCCCAGCAGTAGCCATCGCCGGCAGTCGTGACGCCGCAGGCCATCCATGCGCCGACGCTGACCGACTCGAACGTCAGGTCCCCGGCTACGGCCGCGGGCGAATTGCTGTCGGACGTATCGCCGTTCCCCAGAATGCCGCTCCACCCTTCGCCCCAGCAGTACGCTCGTCCGTTCGCGGTGACGCCGCACGTAACCAGCGTGTACGTGTCGATCTGCTTGAACGTGAGGCCGCCCGAAACGGCTACGGGCGAGGAGGACGGCGTTTCGTTACCGGTCCCGAGTTGGCCTAACGCGTTCATACCCCAGCAATACGCCTTTCCCGCGGTGGTGATCGCGCACGTATGGCTGCCCGCGGAGGCAATCTGGCTGAAGGTAAGGTCACCGACGACACGCTGCGGTTTCATTACCGGCCGCCCTGCCTGGGCACCAGCTCCGTCACCGAGCACACCGCCCCACGAGCTCCCCCAGCACCAGGCCTCGCCGGCCGCTGTCAGTGCACAGGCAACGGTACCTTCCCGGGCCAATGAGAGCTTCGCAAAACGCACGTTCCCGGCAACCGGGGCGGGCACCAGACGCGGCACGGCATCGTCGGTACCGAGGTTTCCGTAACTGTTATCACCCCAGCACCATGCCTGGCCGCCGCCATCGAGGGCGCACGTGTAGCCAAAGGCGATGTCGATGCTTGTGAACTTGTCCAGTTGAGGCCCGCGAGCGAGGCCCCACGTCATTTCCCAGGAACCCGGACCGCGCAGTGAACATGACACGGCGCCACTGGCGGCGAGCGAGTGAGCTCCGGTCAGGCGTCCCCGATATGTGCAGGTTTCCGCCTGGACGCCTTGTCCGCCGCTGACTGCGAACGTGATGGAATCGCCGAGCATGATCACCCGCGACGCTTCCATCGTGATCTGCCTGCCCCCAGGGCCCCGCGGCGTCAGGCACGTCCCGATGAGTCGGAGTTCGACGCCTGTGTTTTCTACGCCGGCGGTGAAATTGGCCACGCCACGGTTCTGACAGGTGACCTGTTCGACCGGTGTCGTGGCCACCGTGCTGTCGGAGAACGTCCACGTTCCCGAAAGCTCGCTGGCCGACATCGGAAGGGGGACGGCGGGTGCCGTCGGCGCGCTGTCCTGACAGGCGACGATGAGGAGCGTCAGGGAAAGCCCGCACCAGTACCCTATCGACTGCAGCGCACGCACCATGGCGTCCCGGGGTCGGCGGTTGGCGTTGTGTTGGTCCTGCTGGCTCGAGGCGGAAGCAATACGGGAGGCATGGCGATGCGCCGCCGGCAATCGCTACTCGCCACGACCTCCTTATTGAACGGCTTCGAACCTGTGCCTTTCGCGTCGCGGAAGGACTATGGCGCGAATTCATCAAACGCGCAAAAACCGCACCGCGATCCGTGGAATAGTCGGCAAGGGGTGGTCAGCTGCGCCGGTGCCTTCCACGCGGTTCAAGCTGCAATCGCCGACGTCGAATTTCAGGAGACAATATGCCACGCTTGGCCGCATTCGTTATCGCTTCGGTGACCACCGTGCTCGTCCTTGGCTGCGAGTCGAGGTCGCCGGTTGAGTTGACCAATGAACTGGACGTTCCCTCGCTTGCCAAAGGAGGACCCGGGGGCGGCGGGACCGAGTTCGCGACGCGAGCTCCGCTTCCCCCGCTACAAGGCGGCTCACACGGAGAAGCTTACGCCGTTGATCGAGCCGGCTCGCTCATCGGCGGTTACAGCTGGGACAAGGCGGGTCGCATGCACCCGGTCACGTGGTCGTTCGTGAACGGCAGCTGGCAGATCACGGCTCTCCCCTGGGACGCCGCTGCGACCAGCGCCGTCGTGCGTGGTATCAACGACCAGAAAGAGAAGGCCGGCACGTTCTGGCCAGCTAGCGCGCCACGCGCAGTAATCTGGAGTACGGCGGGCAACTTCACGGTCCTCGGTTGCAATGAGCTCGGGGAAGCGTACGGAATCAGCTCGGGATCACAGGTCGTGGTTGGCACGTACCGGAACGCGGGGTCTGCCATCGCAACCGTGTGGAGGCCGGGACAGTGCCGCGAGACACTTCCCGAACTCGTTGCCGGTGGAGGTGGGGTTGCGTTGTCCGTCAACAATGACGGCACGATCATTGGCGGACAAAGCGCGGGTCTGCCGGTACGCTGGAGGCGAGTCAACGGCGCATGGCAGGTCGAACAACTCGACAGCCGGCGGGGACAGGCTGCTGGAGCCAACAGCGCCGGTGACCTGGTGGGAGCGGTGGGGTCCGCCTGTAGTCCCTCGCCGGCGGACGGCTGCAGCCTCGACGTAGGGGTAGTCTGGTTCGTGAATGGCGGGTCGCGCACGCTCCCCACGCTTGGCGGCGGAACTACCTCCGCCCGGGCGATCAACTCGGCGCGCGAGGTCGTCGGGATGAGCTTCCTCGGGAACGGGAGCGGCGTCCCCTTC
>DATMBT010000400.1:0-8377 GCA_035559475.1 Gemmatimonadaceae bacterium | reverse complement strand
GAGCCCCAGCTACCAACGAGTCGCTTGAGGTAGAAGGCGATGAAGCTCCCCCAGATCCCTGCGACTCCCGCCGTTTCCTGGTCTCCACCGGCGCCGAGCGCCACACCGATCGGCAGCAGCAGCGCGACGCCAACGAGGAAGATCATCCACGAGCGATCGGTCTCGGCCTGCATGCGCCCGAGCAGTCGGAGCCCATGAACCAGCGCCGCCAGGGGAAGCAACCACGCGGCGACCGGACCAACGAAACCCGTGATCGCCCACTTCAGGCACTTGCCAAGACCACCCGAGATTCCGCCGGCAGCCCAGCATCCGCCAACGTCGGGAACCGACTGAAAAGCCAGCGTCGCGGCGAGGAACAGCGCGACCAGCGTGAGGACAATCCCGAGGAGTTCGTTCTTCAGCGTCTCCCGCATCGCTATCGCTCGAGGGCGCCGAGTCGCACCACCTGGCGATCCCGGTAGATGGGAACCACCGGGTTCGTGTCGAGCGTCGCGCAATACGCCACGTCATCACCGTGACCGGCTTCGATCAGCGCGCGCCCGTGTTCGGAGTTGCGCAGCACCGCGGGAAGGTCGACGCCCATCCGGCGGTCGATCATCGCCGCGATGGTCGCGGCGTCGCCTAACTCCGCCTCGATGCCACGCCGCGCAATGCCGCGAACAAACCTGCCGGCACAGATCGCGTCCTCGAGGGCGAAACGCCCGTCGGTCCCGGCGCAGACCAGCGTGATGGACTTGTCGGCCCGCGCCGCCGCGCGAAGCCACGCGACCACCACGGAATAGTTCGCGAACGAGCCGACGAGCACCTCGTGAGCGCCCTGCGCACCCGCGAGCGCCGCTGTCCCGTTGGTGGTCGTCATGACGATGGTCTTCCCCTGCACGACTGCCGGCGTGAACTCGCCAGGCGAGTTGCCGAGGTCGAACCCGCGGATCGGGACCATCTTGCGTTCACCGGCCAGCAGCACGTCGCTGCGTTCGAGTGACCGCGCCCGGGTCATGGCCTCGTCTACTCCCTGGAACGGAATCACCGCGCGGGCGCCGTTGTTGAGCGCAGCCGCGATGGACGTCGAGGCCCGGAGCACGTCGATGACCAGCACCACACGGTCATGCAGCTCGGCCTGGCCTCCGGTGGAGCTTCCGTTGAAATGAACGTCTATCCGCACCTACCCCGGTTCCTTGAACAACCCTGTTTCCCGCTCCAGGAATTTTGTGTCAACCTCACCACGCTGGAATGCCTCGTGAGAGAGCACGCGACCGAGGAAAGACGTGGTGGTTGTCACGCCTTCGATGATAAAAGCATCGAGCGCGATCTGCATCCTTCGAATTGCTTCCGCGCGGTCGCGGCCCTGGACAATGAGTTTGGCCAGGAGGGAGTCGTAGTACGGGGGACCGGTGTAGCCGGCGTAGACGTGCGTATCCAGGCGCACTCCCGGCCCGCCGGGCGGATGGTAGACATCGATGCGACCCGGTGAGGGCTGGAAGCTTCGCGACGGATCTTCCGCGTTGATCCGGCACTCAATCACGTGGCCGCGCAGTGGCGGGAGCTCGGTGAAGGAAAGTGGCTCACCGGCGGCGACACGGATCTGCTCCTTCACCAGGTCAATTCCGGTCAGCATTTCCGTCACCGGGTGCTCGACCTGGATTCGCGTGTTCATCTCCATGAAGTAGTACGATCCATCTTCATCGAGCAGCATCTCGATCGTGCCGGCGCCGACATAATCGATCGCCTTGGCGCCGCGAACCGCGGCTTCACCCATCAGCGCCCGCAGTTCCGGCGTTACCGCGGGACTCGGCGCTTCTTCGATCAGCTTCTGGTGACGCCGCTGGATGGAGCAATCACGCTCTCCCAGGTGCAGCACGTTGCCATGCTGGTCACCCATGATCTGGAACTCGATGTGGCGCGGACGGGAGAGGTACTTCTCCACATACACTTCGTCGTTGCTGAACGCCGAAAGCGCCTCGGAGCGTGCCAGCGAAAATGACCGCGCGAATTCCTCCTCGGACTTCGCGACCCGCATTCCCTTGCCGCCGCCGCCCGCCGCCGCCTTGATGATGACCGGGAACCCGATTTCGCGCGCGAACTCGAGTGCCTGTTCGACATCTTCCACAGGTCCTGGCGTGCCAGGCACGATCGGGACACCGACATCCTGCATCGCCTTCCGCGCCGCCGCCTTGTCACCCATGACGCGGATCTGCGCGGCGGTCGGTCCAATGAACGCGATGTTCGAAGCCACGCACGTCTCGGCGAATTCCGCGTTCTCCGCCAGGAACCCGTAGCCGGGATGGATCGCGTCGGCGCCCGTGATCTCGGCCGCGGCGATGATGCGGGCGATGCGGAGGTACGATTCGCGCGCTGGCGGCGGGCCGATGCACACGTCGTCATCCGCGAACCGCACATGAAGCGATTCGCGATCAGCCTCCGAATAGATCGCGACCGTTTCGATGTCGAGTTCCTTGCAGGCGCGAATCACCCGCAACGCGATCTCGCCCCGGTTCGCGACCAGAACCTTCTTGAACATGTTGCTCCGACTCCGGCCTTACGTCGCCGATGGCTTCTGGAATCCGTCCCAGCTGGTGTCGCTCGACCCAGCCACGCCCTGCACCCGGAGCGCAAACTCGCTCGGGTTGCTCGCGTGGAACAGCGCGCTGTCGTACGAGATGACTCCCTGTGAGTACCACGCCATCAGCGACTGGTCGAAGCTCTGCATGCCGTACTGGACGGTGCCTTCGCGAATGAGGTCGGGAATGTTCAACGACTTGTCGAGGTCGCGGATCTGCTCGCGCACCGCAGCGGTGTTGATGAGGACTTCGCACGCGGGCACGCGGCCCGGGCGATCCGTGCGCGGCACCAGGCGCATCGAGATGACTGCGGCCAGCGCGCTCGAGAGCGCATAACGCACTTCGTTCTGCTGGTGCGGCGGGTAGAAGGACAGGATGCGGTTGATCGTCTGCGTCGCGTCCGTCGTGTGCAGCGTCGAGAACACCAGGTGTCCGGTGTCAGCCGCCTTGAGCGCGGTATCCAGCGTGTCGAGGTCACGAACCTCACCGATCTGGATGACGTCCGGGTCCTGGCGCATGACCCGGCGCAACGCCTGCCCGAAACTCCCGGTGTCCGTCCCGACTTCGCGCTGGTTGATGTGGCACTTGAGGTCGCGATGCAGGAACTCGATCGGGTCCTCGATCGTGATCACGTTTGCATAACGACGCTCGTTGATGAGCTGGATGATCGACGCGAGCGTGGTGGACTTGCCCGACCCCGTCACGCCGGTCACCAGCACCAGGCCACGCGGCATGAGCGCGATTTCTTCCACGACCGGCGGCAGGTGCAGGTCCTGGATCGATCGCGCCTGGTGCGGAATGGTGCGGATCGCGAAGGCAATCGTGCCGCGCTGCTGGTAGGCGTTCACGCGGAAGCGGCCGATGCCCGGCACGCCGGTGGCGAAGTCGGCTTCGCGATATTCGGTGAACTCCTTCACCTGCTTCGGCGACATGATCTCCTTCGCCAGCGTGCTCAAGTCCTCCGGCCGAAGCGCGGGGAGCGGCAGGGGCGAAAGTTCACCGTGCACACGGAGCGTCGGCGGGCGACCAACCTTGAGGTGAAGGTCGGACGCGCTCGACTGCACCATCTGCTGAAGGATGGCCTTGAAATTGAACGGCGGCCGGGCGGCGCCCGCCGCGCCAGCCGTGGTTTCCGTGCTGATGGGATTAGCCATTCGGATCGATTCGGAAAAGCACCTGTCCGTATTCGACTGGGTGAGCGTCCTGAACGCAAATTTCTTTCACCACGCCATCGAACTCAGATTCGATTTCGTTCATAATTTTCATGGCCTCGATGATGCACAGGACCTGCCGCTTGGCGATCCGTGTGCCGACCGTCACATAAGGTTTGGAACCTGGCTCCGGCTGCGAGTAATAGGTCCCCACCATCGGAGACTTGACCTCGAGCAGGTTGGACTTTGCCTCCACCTTCGGGGGCTCCGCCTCGATGACGGCAGAACCTTCCGATGGGGTCATACGCCCGGACGCCGCAGGGGCCATGAGTGCCGGCACCTGAACGGGCGACTGGATCTGCACCGCCCCGCGGTTATGCGGCGACTTGGATATCCTGATTTTCATCCCCTTGTCCGTCGAGATCTCGACGGAGTCGACGGATGAACCGTCCAGCATTTCGATGAGCTTCTTTACGTAGCGAAGGTCGATCATGCGTTGGTGTTCGTCGTGGGGCCGTTCAACCCAGCTCGATCAGGTCTCGCGGGAAATCAGTGAGGAGCTCCGCCCCGCCGCCGGTGAGATGTACGTCATCCTCGATTCGAACTCCTCCCCAACCGGGTAGATAGACACCCGGTTCGATCGTTACGACAGCTCCTTCAGGCAGACTCCCCTCCGCGACGCGCGACAGCCTCGGCGCTTCATGCACCTCGATGCCGAGTCCATGACCCAATCCATGACCGAATGCTTCACCAAACCCACGGGCGGTCAGGGCATCTCGGGCAATGGCGTCGGCCTGTTGGCCGGTCATTCCCGGGGAAATCAGCGCCCTCGCTCGCTCGTTCGCCTCCTGCACCGCCCCGTAGACTTCCCGCTGCCGTTCATTCGCTCGGCCAACCACGACGGTTCGTGTGACGTCCGCGCAGTAGCCCTTGTAAACGGCCCCGAAATCCAACAGCACGAAGTCCCCGGGCGCAATAGGACGAGACCCGGCCCGGGCGTGCGGCAACGCGGTTCGAGGTCCCGACGCGGCGATGGTCCCGAAGGGGAAACCCTCAGATCCGGCGTCCCTCAGGTTGTGCTCGAGTATTCCCGCGACCTCGTTCTCTGACAAGCCGGATCGCAGCTGGGACAGTGTCCGCTCCAAGGCCGAGGTAGCGATCACTCCTGCCAGGCGGATGGACTCGACCTCAACCTGCTCCTTGCTCGCGCGAAGTCCTTCAACGAGATCGACCGTTGGCCGCCAGGTAAAGCGGGCGCCGTCATCTTTGAGCCGCTCGAAGTCGCTGTGCGTAAGGTGCGCCGACTCGAAGCCGAACGCCGCCGTGCCACCGCGCTCGCCGAGCTCTCGCCAGAGTCCCTTCCACAGGCTGGTCTTTTCGACGATGACCCGGGTCGCGCCAACGACTTCTTCCTTCACCTGAGACGCGTACCGGAAATCAGTCAGGAACCAGCTCTCACGGGGCATCACCAGGAACAGCGCGTTCGACCCGCTGAAGCCGGTGAGGTACCGGATATTCGGGAGGCTGCTGACCAGAATCCCGTCGAGGTTGGACCCGACCAGGAGTTCTGCGAGTGCTGCCTGTCGAGCGTGCTGCGGCTCAGCCACGGCTTGCCAGCCGGGCAACCAATCCGCGCAGGGCCAGTTCGTAGCCGTACGCGCCAAACCCGCACAGCACCGCCTTGGCGCCTGATGCCAGCGCCGAGTGACGGCGTTCCGGTTCACGCGCGAAAATGTTCGACAGATGGACCTCGACGTAGGGAATCGCCACGGCGGACAAGGCGTCGCGGATGGCGAGGCTCGTGTGGGAGTACGCGCCCGCGTTGATAATGACGCCGTCAGCATTCCCGCGCAGCCCCTGAATGGCGTCGATGAGCGCGCCCTCATGATTGGTCTGCGTGAACTCCACGTCGACGCCAAGCTCACGCGCCACCACCCGCACTCGCGACTCGATGTCCGCGAGGGTGGTGGTGCCGTAGATCTCGGGCTCTCTCGTCCCGAGCAGGTTCAGGTTCGGTCCGTTGAGTACCGCCAGCTTCACTTCTTGCGCAGTCCTTCGAGCCACGCCGTGAACTGCCGGATGTCCGTGCCTCCGGGTTCGCCTGCCCCGGGCTCGGACGCCTCACCGGACTCCGTGGATGAGTCCTGTGCCGCGTTAGGGGTCGCGTAGAACTCATCGAGACTCACGCTTCCGCCTGCCGATCCGCCGGGCGGAACATCGCGAAAGAGGTGGTCGAGTGACAACTCCCGATCTGCGGCCCTGGAAGGTCTCCCGGCGGGATCGGTGAATGCCCCGGCAAGCGTGGACGCCGCACCTTCGTCAGACGCCGGCGGCTTGGACGCGGAAAACAGGTTCGCGAGCGCTGACGCGGCCGCGGCGAACGGAACGTCCGGATTGGCCTTCGACGCGTCGTCCGAAGATTCAGTCGAACGCGTCGGCGTGCTCGCTGTCCGTCGCGCGAGGCGCGAGAAGAAGGTCCGGACGGACTGCGACGACGCGCGGTTCTCGACCGGAGGCTCGTTCACATTCGCGGCGGTCGCCGCCAGGTCACCGCGCTCGAGTTGCGCCACCCGATCACGCAGTGATTGGTTCGCGGGATCGCGCTCCACGAGCTGGCGATAGATCGACAATGCTTCGTCGCGGAATCCCTGCTGAAGGTACAGCTCCGCAAGCGTCTCCGTGACGAACGGCGCCGGCGCCGAGGGCGGCACCGCGGCGACCGAGGCCGGCGTTAGGCCCATGACGACTTCCGCGGGAGGCATCGCTTCCGCGATCGAAGCAGAGCGGGAGAATTCCTCCGAATCGTTCAGCTCATCCGAAGCGTCGGACGTGGCGGCTCCTTCCGGGGCTTCCACGGAAGCCGCGTACTCCGCCACAGGCGCGACGCCTTGTGACCCGACGGCTTCATACTGGGCCGTCGGTTCCTCCACCATCTCCAATTCCGGCTCCGCGGATTCTGCCTCGCGTTCCGGCATCGGGGTCGAGTAGTACGAAAGAGCCGGAGGTGCCGGATAACTGGACTCCGCAACAGGCGTCACGGCTTCCTCCGCCACAGCGGGCTCAGACCAGTCGGACGTCGCGTGCTCCTCCGTCCGTTCAGGCTCCATGGTGCCCGATTCGGACGGCGCGGCGGCCACCGGATTCATCCAGTACGAATCTGAGGGCGGGCTCGCCTGCTCGGCGTGCGCTGGTTCCGCTGGCTCGTCCTGCGCCGCGGCAACCGGCTCGGACCAGTAGCTCGGCGCTGGCGAATCGTTTTCCAGCGACGCTGGTTCCTCCACCTCACTGATCGCCTCGGTGTGCGCCGGCGTTTCAGGTTCGGCGTAATCGTTATGCAGTTCCGCGGCGGCCATGGTGGCCTCAGCCGCCGATTCCGCGGCGGGCGCGGTCACTTCGGGTTCGACTTCGGCAGAAGGGCTCTCGTCATGCGCGGAAACGGTCTCGGTCTCCGGCGACGTGGGGGCCGGAACGCGCGTCAGGTCCGGCGGGAGCCAGAACTCTTCGTTGCTGACGACCGTCGTTTCGATCACCGCCGCACCGGCGACGTCATCGAACCACGAATCCGTCGCGGGTTCCGGCGTTATGAACTCCGCGGCCGTCGGTTCAGTGGCTTCCGCTTCTGCCGGCGCGGCTTCTTCGCTCGTCGCTGTTTCGTCAAACCACGTTTCGGGCGCCGATTCGGGCTCGGAGAGCGACGCGGAAGGCGTGGTCATCCAGCCGATCTGGTCGTCGGCCGGACCATCGAAACCGAACTCCGCGAAAATCGCGCGAGGTGGTTCGCTCGCGGGTGTTGCAGCTTCCGGCTCGCTGGTGGCTTCAGGTTCACCCACGGGCTCGGGCTCAGCGGCGGCCATCGGTTCCGCCGCGGCGTCCAGCGAAGCAGGGTCGAAGTCCACGATGTAGTCGTCCTCGAGGACCTCGTCGTGCGGAGCGTCAAACGACTCGTCAGGCGCTGACGCGTACGCAACCGCATCTGGCGCGTGCGTCGAGAACGAATCGAAATCGACCATCTCGATGGCTTCGGCAGATTCCGGGGCGGAAGCTGCCACCGGCTCCACTTCGGGTTCCGGCGCTGCAGAGTCGACCGGGCCGCGGGACGCGGTATCCGCGGTCGATTCTTCGCGCGCTGTCTCGTCCGGTTTGGAACTGACTGCCGGTGACGAACCGGTGAAGCTGGTGTGGAACGAAGGTGCGGGTGCCGCTGGAACGTGAGGAGGCGGCGCGGTCTCGGCTTCGGCGCGTGCGTTGTACGGCAGCCGATCCGCGTCTTCGGCTTCGTCGGCATCCAGGGGCGCAGCGGCCTCGGGTGTTGCCGGAGCCGGCAAGTCCTTGAGGACCTGGGCGACCTCGTTGTTTCGCGGATCCGCGTCCAGCAAGCGCTCGTACCACTGCCGGGCAGCGCCGAATTCCCCGTTCACCTGGGCGATTTCGCCAAGTGTGCGGAGTGCAATGAGGTTTTCCGGGTCGAGTTCGAGCGCGGCAGTGAAAATGTCGCGCGCCTCGAGCGCCTCACCGGCCTCATACAGCGCCTGACCGAGGACGATATGCCCGCTCACGTGGCCGGGCTGCCCGGCCAGATGCGCGCGACATACCGAGATGGCCTGCGCCGTATCCCCAGCCTTGCGAAGCTCGTTCGCAAAAGGCGCGAAGTACCGGCGCGGGTTCTCC
>DATMBT010000399.1:0-2665 GCA_035559475.1 Gemmatimonadaceae bacterium | reverse complement strand
GCCGTCCCGGTCGGGAACCCATGTCATGGTGAACGTGCTCACCGGCGTCATCGCCTCGGTGACTACGCTGCGACGCTGCGACGCGTCGTAGATCGTGTCGGCGCGGAACGTCCCGCGTGAGTTCACGGTGAAGTAGAACCCGTGCAGGTGCATCGGGTGCTCGCGGAACGACCCGTTCACCCAACGCCAGCGGACCGTATCGCCGGTGGTGAATGACATCGGCTCCGTGTAGGGATACGACTTGCCGTTGATGGCGAGCACGTTGCGATAGAACGTCGAGTCGACATCCTCTCCCCACACGTTGATGACGAACACGCGATCGTCCGGGACGGCGCCTGACGAGTCCACGATGAAAGCGCCCAGGAGCTGCTCACGCTCTCGGCTGTCTCCGAAAATTCCGAGGTTCCCGCCGTACACGTACGTTCCCGGCGCGCCTGCGGCGAACGTCACGGTTTTCGTTTCACCAGGGGTAACGCCCACGCTGTCGTCGACCTGTTCCGCCGGATGCGGGCGAAAGCCGTGAATCCAGAGCGTGGAGTCCGCGGTCGCGTTTCGAATGCTCGCCTTGATGATGGTCCCCACCTTCACGCGAATGAGCGGCGCCGGAACCTGCGGCGGGCCACCTTCCTCGCCAAAGACTTCTGTGTCGACATGCACGCCGTCTTCTGCTTCCGGATGCCAACGCGCGCGCTGTACCACCAGGCGCAGCACGAGCGTGTCGCCGTTGAGCGTCCCAGCGGGCTTGCGATTGTCGTTGGCCTGGACTTCCGGCAGGCGTGCGCAAGCCATGCTCCCCAGAAGAGGCAATAAACACAGCACGTGTCGCATCAAGTTGGGGTCAGGGTCTGCCCTCCGCCCTCCGCCATCCGCCCTCCCGTGGGGCGCGCAACGTTAGCCGCGACCACGAACGGTTGCAACCGGCCCGTTGGCTTTCGCAGCAGCCACGCACAAACGATGTTCAGACACATGTTTGTTCACCAGGAAGGTTCATGTCATTGATGACATTCGGCGCAGTCTTCGCGACCGCCGCCGCCATGTTCACCCAACAGGGTCAGGACCGCGGCGCAATCGGCGTCCGCCGCGGGGCTGACACACTGGTGGTCGACCGGTTCAACAGGACCGCCGACACGCTTTTCGGTTCGGTGCAGGTGAAGGGGCAGCCGAGGATTGACTATCTCGTCCTGCTCGGACCGAACGAATCCGTTCGATCACTGACGATCGGAGTGTTCGCCTCGAGCGCAGCGGCGAACGCACAACCGTTGCAGCGCGTGCGGGTCGCCGTTGTCGGGGACACCGCCGTCGTGGAGACGGCAGCCGGCGTCCAGCGTGTGCCGACACGGTCCGGTGCCGTTCCCTCGTTCAACAACGCGCTCGCGATCAGCGAGTTGTTCACGCGGCGCGCGCGCAGGACCGGCGGTGTCGCGGACATTCCTTATTTCTCGATCAGTGGCGGCGTCACGCTCGAGGTCCAGGTGCGCCCACTGAGCGCTGACTCGATGTCGGTGACGATCGCGCAGCAACTCGAGCGACTCTGGATCGACCCGACGGGACGGATACTCGGCGGCGTAATCGTGGGCCCGAACTTCGAGTTCTTCCGACTGGGGCCCGAAGCCGCAAACGGGCTCACCGTGTCGCTGCGTGATTCAGCCGTTGCGCCGAAAACCGACTACTCGGCGCCCGCCGGTGCGCCCTACAAGGCCGAAGAAGTTCGCGTCGCGTCAGGCAGCATAACGCTTGGCGGCACCATGACCATTCCGGTCAATGGTCGCGGACCGTGGCCCGCCGTCGTAACCATCACCGGATCGGGGCAACAGGATCGGGACGAATACATCCCGTATGCCGGTGGTATTCGGCTGTTCAGGGCTGTCGCCGACACGCTCAGCCGCCGGGGAATCGTCGTGCTTCGGCTCGACGATCGCGGCGTTGGAGCATCCCGCGGAACCGCGGCCGGCGCAACGAGCGCCGATTTTGCCAATGACATCCGTGGGGCAATCGAGTTCCTGCGGGCACGGAAAGACATCGATCCAGGGCGGATCGGCCTCGTGGGGCACAGCGAGGGCGCTGCGATCGCGCCGATGATCGCCGCGACCGATCCGCGACTGAAAGCAATCGTCGCCATGGCCGGTCCCGGTGAACCGGGCATCGAGATCAGCATGGCACAGAACAAGTACATCGTAGACACTGACACGACGCTGAAACCCACCCAGCGCGACTCCATCCTGCGCTGGGCGCGCACCTCGCTCGATCCCGCGAAACAAACCGATCCCTGGATCAAGTCCTGGATGTCGTACGACCCGGCTCCAATAGCGCGCCAGGTCAAGGCGCCAACGCTCATTCTCCAGGGAGCGACCGACAGGCAGGTACCGGCGGACCAGGCGGAGAAACTCGCTGCGCTCATCCGAGCAGGAGGAAATCGCGACGTCACCGTTCGCGTGTTTCCCGCGGTCAACCACCTGTTCGTGAACGATGCGACTGGTGATTTCCGCACGTACGACAAGTTGCCGAGCAACAAGGTGAGTCCGGCGGTGCTCGGCGCCCTCGCTGACTGGTTGGTCAACCGGCTCACGGCGGCGGGCGGTCAGGGGCGCAGTGATGATCTGCTGCTCGATCCGTCGAACCCCGAGTGGCGGCAGCCCGCACCTGCGCTGTCGCACCTCCGTTTCGA
>DATMBT010000398.1:0-4251 GCA_035559475.1 Gemmatimonadaceae bacterium | reverse complement strand
GGGCCGTGACTCTTCAGCAGCCAGTCTCGCGTCTCGCCGTAGGCGACCCGGCTGGTTGGCTGAGACGAGTGCTGGGAAGCGAGGCGCTTGGGGGGTGCGCCCCGCCCCTTTCGGCCGCCGCGTCGTCTGGCTGGGGACATTGGCTGAAAACTAGCGAGGGTAGGGGGTTGAGGGGTCGAGGGTCGAGGCAGTTACGAGCAAAAAAAAGAGAGGAGCAAGCGATTCGCTTGCCCCTCCCTCTAACCTCACCCTTCTCTCGACCCTCGACCCTCGACCCTACTTGCCAGGTGGCTTCGGTCTCGCCCGATACTGTTCGTAGAATCTCGTGTGGCGATCGTCGAACTGCATGCGGCGACCCTTCACGATGACTTCCTTGATCTGCGAACGGATGTCGATCGGGTCGCCGGTCGTGACGATGACATTCGCAACCTTGCCCACCTCGAGCGAACCGTAATCCTTGTCGACGCCGAACATGCGCGCCGGGTTGATCGTGATCGACTTGAGCGCCTCTTCGGGATCGAAGCCATACGCTTCGGCGAGGCCGACCTCGTAGGGCAGGTCACGCGCGCTGCTCGCGCCGCCCGTGGCCCACGCGACCTGAACGCCGGCCTTCTGGAGCACGCCCGGGTTCGAATACACGAGGTCATACGGATCGTCGTTCCCCGGCATGCCGGTCACGCCATCCATGATGACGGGGATCTGCCTGGCGGCGAGTGAGTCCGCGAACTGCCAGCCTTCGCTCGCGCCGTGGATGATCACCTTCACCTTCAGGCTGTCCATGAACTTGATGACGTCGCGCATCTGGGCGACGCTGTTCGCGTCAACCATGATCGGCATCTGTCCGCGCACGGCCGGGATCATTGCGTCGTAGCGGAGGTTCTGGTGCCAGCCAACCGGCGGCTTGGCGCCGTTCGCGGTCAGCTTGTCCTTTACTTCACCATACGCCTTCGCTTCGGCGAACCAGCGGTAGATCTGTCGAACACTGTTCTGGTAGGCTGCCATTGGATCGACGCCGGGCGCGCCGCCGCCGAACCCACGACCGCCGCCGCCACCACCTCGCCTGCCACCGCCACCACCACCAGCGCTGGGCCAGGACAGGAGCAGCGCGACCTTCTCCTTGGCGATCATCTCCTCGTTCGTGTAGCCGGCGAGGTTGATGAGTCCAGCGAGGCCTGACAGGACCGATCCGCCTTGCACCGTGATGACCGAGGTGATGCCGTTGGCGCGCGTCACGCCGATGTGCTCGGAGCCAACGTTGACGGCGGACGTCGCGATGTTCTGCGGGTTGAAGTCGCCGACCTCGCGCGTATCGACGGGACCGGGAACGCCACCCATCTCCAACAGGCCCATGTTGGTGCCGGCGTTGATGAGGCCCGGGTAGACGAACATGCCGGTGGCGTTGATCTCCGTCGCACCGGCCGGCGCCTGCGCGCCCGCGCCAACCGCGGTGATGCGGCCGTTCTGGATGACGACGGTCCCGTTAGGTATCCGCGCCCCGGTGACGGGAACGACGGTGCCGCCTCGTATGACGATAGTCCCCTGCGCCTCACTGACGGCTGGTGTGATGGCCAGTGCCACTGCGATCAGCGAAGTGGTGAAACGTGAAGCGTGAATCGTGAATCGTGAAGGCATGGTGACTCGTGACTCGTGACTGGTGACTCGGCGCTTTCTGAAGCCTGAAGCCTGAAGCCTGAAGCCTTTCTTCATTAGCGTGTCCCTCCATCTTCGGACGTCACACGCGGCCGGTTCTTCATGATCTGCATCAGCCATTCGAGCGTCGGGGCCGTGCTGCGGTCGAAGAACACGCGACCGTCGATCAGCGTCATGTCAACGCGCGACGCGGGCGCGAACGGATGGCCGTTGAAGATCGCAATGTCGGCATCTTTCCCCACGTCGATCGACCCGGTGTACTTCTCGATGCCGAGCTGGATCGCGGCGTTGAGCGTGATCATGCGTAACGCGGTCTCCTCGGAGGCGCCACCGAAACGCATCGCCTTGGCCGCTTCCTGGTACAGGCGGCGGGCGCGCTCGTCGGAGTCGGAGTTGATCGTGACGTTGACGCCACGCTCCGCCATCAGCGCCGCGTTATGCGGGATCGCGTCCCACGCCTCGAGCTTGTAGCCCCACATGTCGGCGAAGGTCGACGCCGTGGCGCCGGCGGCAGCGAGTTCGTCGGCCAGCTTGTAGCCCTCGAGGATGTGCGTGAAGTTCGGCTTGAACCCGAACTCCTTCGATATGCGCAGCGCCATCAGGATTTCATCGGCGCGGTACGAGTGCCAGTACACCAGTCGCTTGCCCTGCATCACCTCGACCAGCGCGTCCTTCTCGAGGTCCTTGCGCGGCGGGATCGGGGCGACGCCACGCGTCTTCGCGCTGGCCTTGTCCCACGCCGCCTTCGTCGTCTTGTAGGCGTCCCACTCACGCTGGTACTCCTGCGCGCCGATGAACGACTCGCGGAGCAGGTCCTCGACACCCTGGCGCGAACGCGGGTAACGCGTCGACTGGGCGTTGGACGTGCGCCGGACGTTTTCACCTAACGCGAACTTGATGCCGGGGACCGCGTGCTCGTAGCGCATGCTGTCCACCGGGAGGCCGAAGCGCAGCTTGATGGTCGCGTTCTGGCCGCCGATGGTGTTGGCCGAACCGTGCAGGACGTTGAGGGTGGTCGTGCCGCCGGCCAGCTGGCGGTACAGCGAAATCCCGTCCTGGCGCAGCACGTCTTCCATCCGCACCTCGGCGGTGACGGACTGCGAGCCTTCGTTGATGCCTTCGTTGGCGCTGTGCGAGTGCGCGTCGATGATGCCCGGCGTCACCCACTTGCCCTTGCCGTCGATGATCTTCGCGCCGGCGGGCACGGTCACGTTGGTCCCGATCTCGGCGATCTTGCCGTTCCGGATCAGGATGGTGCCGCCCATGATGTTACCGTGGCTCGCCGTCATGATGTTGGCGTTCGTGATCGCCACGAGCGTGCCGGCAGCCGGTGCCGGAAGGGCGAGCGGATCCAGGGCGCCGGAAGGCTGCGCGGCGGGCGTGCTGGTGGCCTGGGCAAGGAGCCCGGTCGCCGTTACCGCGACCGCCAGGGCATAACGACTGGCCGACGCGAGGGACCGCAGGTAGGTCGAGTGTGTCATTTACTCCTCCCGCATCTGCGGTGGGGTGTTCGCGCGCCCGCCACGACCGCCACGTCCGGCGGCCTGCGGAATCACGTCGTACTGAAGCCCGTCGACGTAAACACTCTCGAGCCGGGCTGAGGCTGCGAGCGGTTCACCCGAGACGACCTGCAGGTTGGCAATCTTGCCGGTTTCGATGCTGCCGAGCTGCGCATCCACACCCGCTGCTTCAGCGGCGCGGATCGTCAGGGCTTCCATCGCGACCTGGCGCGGCAGGCCGGCGGCGATCGCCTTGCGCACGTTGTCCATGAAGAGGTTCGCTGCCAGTCCGCCCGACGCGAGCGCGAACTTGATGCCCGCGTTGTTCAGGGCAGCGGCGTTCCCTTCGATCTCCCGCGTTACCGTGGCAATGCGGGTCGCGCTGTCCGCCGGGTCACGGCGCGTGGAGAACTGGTACTGCCAGCCCGTGGTCTGTGCCGGCGTCGGGAAGTCCACGGTCACGATCGGCGGCCGAGCGGTCTTCAGCGCGGAGATGGCGCGGAAACCTTCGACAGCACCAACGAGCGTGACCTTGATGTTGAACTCCTTCCCCAGCGCGAGCGCGCGGAGCATTTCGTTTTCATTGGCGGCGGCGATGAACACCGGGATGTCACCCTTGACTACCGGCACGAGCGCCTCGAGCTCCGCGTTATGCGCGGTGCGCGGCATGCCCTTCGGGTTCGCCTTGTAGCGCTCCATGATCTGCGCGTGACGCTGGGCGTCGTAGAAGGCCTGGCGCTGGTACGCGATGACACCGAGCAGGTTGCTCGGGTAGTCGTTGGGCACCGTCTGGTAGCCGACGTGCAACGCGACTGGAGTCTTGACGATCCAGCGCGCCGCCGTGTCGTCGCGCATCGGAAGGAGCGCCGAGAGGCCGCGGAACAAGCCGCGGCTCGGCGAGATCAGCGCGGCGCCAATGCCGTAGTCGCGTTCCGACCGCGCGTCCGCCGGGCTGAGATTCAGCTCTTCAGCGATGACGCGATCGGGTTCAAGTCCAACGACCCGCTCCTCCGTCGTGACTTCCGGCTCCTGGCCCGGGAAGACGACAGGCGCGGGAGCAGCTCCTCGTCCACCACCCGCGCGTCCCACCGCAGGCTGCGGC
>DATMBT010000397.1:0-2830 GCA_035559475.1 Gemmatimonadaceae bacterium | reverse complement strand
TCTGTGGGCATCTGATCTCGTTCAGCCCAAAAGTGCTTGGATCGAGAGGAAGGAGAAAACCCCGTAGAACACCACCAACGCCACCAAACCCACCCTCGGCCAAATCCCCGGGCGGACCGCCTCCGGCAACAACCGCGTGTTCACGTACAGCAGATGCACGCCCGCAATAACGAAAGTCACCCCTGCGACATTCGCCGAGATCTGGATCAGCAGGATGGGCTGCGCCAGCTTGAGCGCGATCAACCCCCACACCACCACCACGCCTAACAGCGTGTAGTAGATCCGGCGCACGTCGCCGCCGCGCCAGGCGCGAACCCGCTTGCTCCCCGTCCACAGGATGTCCGTCACCGCGCGGACCAGCCCCTCGATGACATCCAGCTGGGTCTTGAACAGGATCCACGCACCGAGCAGCGCGATCACGCCGCCCATGAGCGCCACGCGCGCCTCCATCGCGTTCGCCAGCGCCGACGCGATGCCGTAACCGCGGATGTCGAGCCCGGGCTCGAGGAACGTCACATAGAGGACCGCCGGCAGCGCCATCCCCGCCAGCGCGCCGAAGAAGTAGATGATCCACTGGTCGACCTTCACGATGCGCCACCAGCCGCGCCATTTCGCCATCGCCTTCTCGTCAGGCAGGAACGTGAAGCCGGTGTGCGCCAGGTTTACTTTCTTCCCACCCACGGCCGCGGGGATGTAACCCACGACGCCACCCATCCCGTAGCCCTTGTCGCGCGCCCAGTTGGACAACGTGAGGTTGATGACGCCACCAGCGCCGCAGAACCCCGCGAACGCGCCGATCAGGAAATAGTCCGCACCCGCAGGCATGAACGAGAACTTGCCCGCCGCTGGACTGTAGCCGAAGAAGCCGGTCGCCATGGCGATCCATGTTGCCGGCGCCACGAAGATCAACGCCAGGATCAGGAACCCGCCAATGATCACGATGACGAGGATCCAGTTGAGGATCTCGAGCGTGCGCTCGATGCGCCGTCCGAACAGCAGGATCGCCACACAGGCGACGAACGTCGCCGCGCCGATCGCGTAGATGGTTCCCGCGTCCTCAGGGCCAGCGACACGCTTCGTCGCCAGGTAGAAAAAGGCCGCCGCCGCGTTACCGGCCCACCCCGGCCACCCGACCTGGAAGAAATACAAACTCGAATACACAACGGCCCACAACGTCGAGTTGGGACGAGTGCGCATGAAGCCCGTATTCGCCGGCTCGCCCGTCGCCATGGTGTACCGCATCAACTCGGTGTTGAAGTTGGTCTGCAGCAGCACCGCTACCGAGACCACCCATAACATCGTGAGCCCGTAACGCACGAAATTCGCGGGGCCGAGCAGGTATTCACCGCTGCCTATCGACGCGCCGAGTACGATGACGCCCGGCCCGACGACGCCCATCCAGGCCAAACCCTTCGGCCTCGGTGGCTCGGGGAGCTCGGCGGTTTTCCAGGGATCGAGCCCGGATCGGGATTCGGGGGCGGTCATTGGTGACTCGTGACTGGTGACTCGTGACTCGGCACGGCCATGGACCCGACCGGCAAGTCACCGGTAATACCACCGGCTCCAACGCTCCGCAACCGTGCGGGTCTGGCGTCACTGGAAGGTTTTGAGCACGCTCAGGACGTGCGAATGAACGTCCCCCACCATCTCCTCGCCGCACTCGTGGCACTGCTTCCAGCGCCACCGATCCACGCGCAGAGCTCGACCTTCATGGGCCGCGTGCTTACCGACTCGGGATTGCCACTCGCTGGCGCGCAGGTTGTCCTGAGTGCGAAGCGCACCAACACGAGTGCGAACGGTGAGTTCAAGCTCACTTCGATCATCGCCGGCGAACATTCCGTGCTGGTGAGGATGCCCGGCTTCGCGCCGAAGGTCGATACCATCGACGTCGCCGATGCCGGTGAAGTGCGACGCGAATACCGGCTGTCGCGAATCCAGTCGATACTGCCCGAGGTACCGGTCACCACGACGCTGACCGATCGGAAGCTCGCGGACTTCTACAGCCGGAAGCAGTTCGGCATGGGACGATTCCTCGACAGCGCACAATTCGAAAAAACGCACGGCACGCGGACGTCGGACAAGCTGATGCGACTGCCGGGACTCCTGATCCAGCGAGGCAGGTTCAGCGACGCGATTGTCATGAGCTCGCGCGGAAGATGTCTGGCTTCCGTCTGGATGGACGGCCTCAACCTCGGCACGGGCTTCGACGTGAACATGCTCGACCCGGGCACCATACTCGCGGTCGAATGGTATTCGACTCCGGCCATGACGCCGGTTCAATTCAGCATGGTGAAGCGCGGCGCCAGCCACTGCGCCGTCCTCGTGCTCTGGACGAAGTGACGTGAGACACGTTTGCCTTATCGCAATCGTGCTGGTCGCACCTGCAACTCACGCGCAGTCGACCTTCACTGGACGCGTTCTGAGCGACTCGGGACTCGTCCTTGCCGGCGCGGAAGTGGTCCTCAACGGACCGCAAAACCTTCAGCGTACCAACGCAAGCGGCGAGTTCCGCTTCACTGCCGTTCCCGCCGGCCAGAACATCGTCGGTGTCCGGATGCCAGGCTTTGCCCCGAAGGTCGACACGATCGACTTCGCCGACGCCGGTGAGGTCAGGCGTGAATACCGGCTCTCTCGAATCGAGGCGACGTTACCTGAGGTCCCGGTCACAGCCTCACTGCTCGACCGCAAACTCTGGCAGTTCCACGAAAGGCGACGGCTCGGCATCGGTCGCTTCCTCGACAGCGCCGAGTTTGCGAATACGCGCGGGACGCGCACGGCGGACAAGCTCACACGGCTCCCCGGACTCATTGTCGTCCGCGGGCGATTCAGC
>DATMBT010000396.1:0-9796 GCA_035559475.1 Gemmatimonadaceae bacterium | reverse complement strand
CCCGTGACCGGCTTCAACAAGGTCGATTCCGAGGGCCGGCCCATCCCGCCCGTCCAGGCCGAAGGCCACTGCCCTTCGACCTTCAAGCCGGTGCGTGCGCCAAGGTTCTTCGACCGGCTCACGATCAACTTCTCGATCGGTCAGGCATTCTGATGCGTGTCCGTGCAGCGCTTCGCGGCTTCGTGAAATGGTCGGGCATCGCGCTGGCGCTGCTCGTTGTGCTGGTGTTGCTCGTCATCGTCAGTGCCACCCGCACGGCATTTGGCCGTGAGCGCGTCAGGCAGGTGATCGTGAACGTCGCGAATCGATACCTGCTCGGCTCACTACGCGTCGAGGCGTTGCGTTTTGGTCCCGGCTGTGCGATCGCGATCGACTCTGCTGTGCTCCGCGGCCCCGACGAGGCGCTGCTGGCGGCGATCGGGTCCGCGAATGCGACGTGCCGCTTTGGTTCGCTCGTTCGCGGCCGGCTCGTCATCACCTCACTCGAGGTGTCGCACCCGCAGCTGATCGTCAGGCAGTCCGCGGACGGGAAGTGGAACTGGTCACAGGTGATCCGCCCCGACACCATGCCGCCGCCGCTCGTGCCGGATACGGTGATAAGTACGGGTCCGTCACGCCTGATCGTATCCGGGCCGGTTCGTGTCACCAACGGAAACGTGATCGTCGAAGACACGGGGCAACGGCGGGAAGTGAGCGCAATCAGCATCGACGCGTCGCTCGTCCGCGCGGAGGTCGGGGGAACGAGCACCTATGCGGAGCTGAATGGCATGTCCGCCGGATTCTCGAATCCACCGATTGACCTGCACCGCGCCGGCGGATCGCTGTCGCTGGTTGGCGACTCACTCGACATCGACCTGCCGTACCTCTCGTTCTCGCGATCCACTGCCCACGTTCGCGGATGGATCGACTGGGGGCGGCCCGGTACGCCTGCCGTAACTGCGCGGATCACCGTGGACACGCTCGCGTTCGGCGATGTCTCATGGCTCGCCAGGCAGATCCCGACGGAGGGCGGCGGTCGATTCGAGGTTTCGGTCAGCGGCAAAGGCGGCGGGGCGCCAACCGATGTCGTCGTGAGTTCCGCGACCGTCTCCACCACGAAGTCCACCGTGCGGGGCACACTCTCACTCAGTTTTGACAGCGCGTCGCTGGTCATTCGTGAGGCACTCCTCGACGCCGCGCCCCTGCACACGGACCTCGTGCGGCGCCTGGCCGCCGATGTGCTTCCCGCGGGAATGCGAGGCGCCATCAACGGTCGCCTGGTCGCACGCGGCGATGGCGATCATCGCCTGCGCATCGACACGCTCAACGCGCGCTTCGCCGATGAAGCCGCTGGTGGAGGCATCAGCCAGGTCGCGGCGCATGGGACACTCGCGTCAGGCAGCAATGGCGGTCAGTCGAAGACGTCGCTCGATCTCACCGTGTACCGGATCGACTCGGGCACCATGGCGCGCGTGGTGCCGGCCTTTCCGCCGTGCGGCATCGTGAGCGGCACGGCCAGGCTGGACATCACGTCGCGCCAGGTTCTCGTGAGGCAGTCAGACCTCCGTTGCACCGACGGCGATCTCGTGACCCGCCTCACCGGAGGTGGCACCATCCACCTGGGCACATCGATCGGCTTCGACCTCGCGCTCGAGGCCGCGCCGTTTGCGCCATATTCGGTCCTACGAAGCATTCCGGCCCTTGCCAACGTCACGAGCTTCGACGGCCCCATCGAGGTTCACGGGTCACCAAGTGACCTCTCGGTCGTGGCCAGCCTGCGCAGTCCGGGTGGCTCGGTGGGACTCGCCGCGCGCTATCGCGATACGGCGGACGGCGTTGCGATTCGTGCCACCGCCAGGGTGCGTGACGCCGATCCACGCGTGCTCAGCGGTCGCGGCACGGTCCCATCGGGAAAGCTCAACGCCGACGTGTCAGTGGACCTTGCAGGTGATTCCCTCGCGGCGCTGCAGGGGACGGCGGAACTCTCCGGACTCACCGGCACGGTCGGCGGTGTCGTGGTGAAGCCTTCGCTCGTGCGGGTCTCGCTGACCGACGCACGCGTCGTGGCGGAAAGTGTCCTCGTGGAAACGTCGGCGGGGGTTGCGCGCGCCTCCGGGGCCCTTGGGCTGCGCCGCGATGTGCGAGACACCATGACCGTCGATGCGACCGTCTCGCTCGCCGAACTGGCGCCACTGCTCCGGGCGGCTGGCGTCATCGACTCGGTCACGACGACCAAGGGCCCCACGGCACTGGATTCCGCCAGCGGCACCGTCACGGCGCGGGCCACGGTGGTTGGGTCGGTCGATTCACTCGACGTTGCCGCCGAAGCAGACGGATCGCAGATCGCGTTAGGCGGAGCCCGCGCGTCACGGGTGCGCGTGTCCGCGAACGTGGCCGCGCTGCCGAAGGCGCTGCGGGGCCGCGCCACGATCCACGCGGACTCGGTGTTCACCGGAAAGACGCGGTTCGACTCCGTCAGCGCCAATGCGGACAGCGACGATGGCGAGCGATGGCGCGTGACCCTGGCCACCGCGTCCTCAGACAACCCTGGCGCACGCGCGGCCGCGACGCTCGCCGTGCGCTCGGATACCGTGGACCTCATGCTGGACTCGCTCGAGGTCAGGGTCCCCGGTCTCGCACTCGCGCTGCAGCGACCCGCCAGGTTCCGGCGCGCCGGCCGCGGTACGCTGGTGCTCGATAGCCTGGAGCTCCGTGGCAGTCGCGGCGCACTGCTCCGGCTCTCAGGCGTCGTGCGCGACACCGGCGCGATTGTGATATCACTCCAGCTCAACGACGCGACGATCATGCTCCCGCCGCCCGCCGCTGAAGGCGACTCGGTGCTGACGCGGCTCGACGCGCGCGCGATGATCGAGGGAACCGCGGCGACGCCGCGTGGATCCGCCTGGGCGCGGATGAGGTTTGTCGATGCGGACTCCATCTCGCTCGACAGCATGGTGGCCGCGATCGAATATCTCGATGGCCGCGGTCGCATCCTCGCGACCGCCCATGGCGGAAAAGACGGTCGTCGCCTGTTCGAGGCGCGAGCGACCGTGCCGGCCATGCTGTCGCTCGTCCCGTTCCGCCTCGACCTGCCTGACGAGGCACTCAGCGGCGACGTGTCGGTGGACAGCCTTTACCTCCCGGACGTGACGCAGCTCCTGCCTGGCGTGGTGGCGACCGCGGGCGCCCTGCAGACGCACCTGACGCTCGGCGGCACGGCGCGCCATCCACGCGCGACCGGCACCGCGGCGTTGACCGGAGTCGCCGCCACCATCCCGGCGCTGGGGCTCGACCTCCACGACCTGAATACGCGCCTGGACGTGACGGAGGAGCGCCTGACGATTCAGCACGCATCGGTCCAGGCCGGAAAAGATCCTGGCGGCCGGGCCGAGCTGTCCGGCGTTGCTGGACTGGTCGAGCGGGAACGAACCGACCTGCAACTGAAAATGACCAACATGCCGGTCGTTCGCCTGCCTGACGTGGGTGAACTCGACGTGTCCACGGACCTGCGGTTGGCGGGGCCCGGCCCGAACCCCACGTTGTCGGGCACCATCACCGTGAACCGCGGCGTCATCAAGTTGCCCGACATGGGGCGTGCCGGCGTGGCAGGCGTCGACGACACCGCGTTCGTGCGGCTGCTGGACAGCCTCTCGACCGAGCGCGTAACGCCGGGCGGCACGTCGAGGCTGCAGCAACTGGCGATCGGCAAGGTGGATGTGGTCATGGGGCCTAACGTGTGGATCCGGTCCGCGGAAGCGAGTATCCAGCTCGGTGGTTCGGTCGGGCTGGAACAGGCGGCGCCGCAGCCCGAGTCGCTGCGCCGCCGACTGGTCCTGCGGGGAACGCTCGTCACGCAGCGCGGCAACTACCGACTCAACGTCAGCGGCATCACGCGATCGTTCACGCTCGAGCAGGGGTCCGTGCTGTTCCGCGGGGAACCGGAGATCAATCCGCGGCTCGACATCAACGCGATCTACGTGCGCGAGGGGATGGATGAGCGCCAGGGATCGCGACGGCTGCCGCAGGTGCGCGCGCATCTCGGCGGCACGCTCGAGCGCCCGCTGCTCACGCTGTCCAGCGCGGACGCGAAGCTCAGCCAGTCTGAGCTCCTCAGTTACCTCATCACGGGACAATCGAGCATCGCGGTTGGCGATGTCCGCCAGGGCTCTGTCACCAACGAGCTGGTGGCGAGTGCCACGGGCGCACTCGCGCAACGAGTCGCTGGTGGACTCTTCGACGTGGTCGATGTCACCGCGACCCAGACGGACGACGAAGCAAGCCGGGGCGCGGCCGCGAACGTGCTGGCATCGAGCCGGCTTGGCGTGGGCAAGCAACTCTCCAACCGCCTTTTCCTGAAGGTTGACGCGGGGCTCTGCGCCTTCGCCGGCGGGAGCGAGGCCACGGACCTCTGGCACACGTTCGGCGTGTCCGTCGATTACCGGTTCCGCCGTGATGTGCTTGGTTCCATCAGCTCGGCACCCTCCACGAACGGCGCAACGTGCACGAACCAGGCGGCGGGTCGCGGAACGGCTATCACGCCACGCCAGTGGGGAATCGACTTCAACCGCATCTGGCGCTTCTGATCGGCACGCGCCGTCACGAGGAGGAGCCGTGACTGCCTGACGAGAGTGACGGCTCTAGGACCAAGGTCCGACTACATGGCGGAGCGGCCCGCGGGCGAACGTCCGTGCCCAACAACTCCTAAGCCCCATGGACACCGGCATGAATGATCCGCAGCCGCTCGTCCTCGTAGTCGACGATGACGAGTCAGTCCGTCGATCGCTGCAAATGCTCCTTTCGACTGCGGGCTACTCCGTCAACACGTATGGATCGGGCACGGACGCGCTCGAGCACGTGGACACGGAATCGCCCGCGTGCCTGCTGCTCGACGTGTCGATGCCTGACATGACCGGGCTGGAGGTCAAGGAGGCGCTGCGCGAGCGCGGGCGCGACACCGCCACTGTTTTCATCACGGGCTACGATGACGTTCCTACCGGCGTGCGCGCGATGAAGACCGGCGCGACCGACTTCCTGCTCAAGCCCTTCGAGGATTTCGAGGTCCTGGAGGCCGTGCGCCAGGCCATCGCGCGCGAGCTCGCGGCGCGGGCCGAGCGAAGCCGGGTCGCCGAGATCGGCACGCGGTATAACGCGCTGACGCCGCGGGAGCACGAGGTCTGCGACCGGGTGGTGGCCGGCCGTCTCAACAAGCAGATCGCCGCCGAGCTGGGCACGTGCGAGCAGACGGTAAAGGTCCATCGCTGCCGCGTTATGCGGAAAATGCGCGCCAATTCATTGCCCGACCTGGTGCGCGCCGTCGACCTGTTCCACCGCGGGGGAGTTGGGGCGCACGCGGATTGACCGAAGGTACAATGGGCCGCTGCCCGGGTGACGGCCTACCCTGCCCCTGAGACAGCGGTCGACCGCGATCGCGGCCCACATCACGATCTCATCACCGCCTAACGATTCGACAACGGGAGTTCGATCGGTTGCGCGAGCGCTGACCCCCTGCCCCGCGCGGCGACCGGTGAGTGGCATGCATGACGAAGAACGGGCTGGTGACTCGGCGAACCCGAGTCCCTGGATTGCGATTGTCGATGATGACCCGTCGGTGCGCGGTGCGCTCGCGCGCGTGCTGGGCACCACGGGACTCGGCGTCGCGACCTTCGCGTCCGCCGGCGAGTACCTCTCCGCCTCGATGGGGCGCGAACCCGTGTGCCTGGTCCTGGACGTCCACCTCGGCGGCATGACCGGGTTCGACCTGCACGACCGGCTCATCGCGCAGGGCTCACACGTGCACGTCGTCTTCATCACCGCGCACGACGAGGTGTCGTCCGAGGAACTCGAGCGCCGGGCCGGACCGGACGGGTTCCTCCGCAAGCCGTTCGACGGCGACCAGCTCCTCGCACTCGTCAGGCGCATCCTCCGTTCCGCGACCACGCGATAACACGCGAACCAGCCGCGACATGACGTGGTTCGAAGGTCCAATGGGCCGGGGCGCAAAGCCGCGGCCATCCTGTACCTGCGGCGCTTGCCGTTGAGCCGCATGCTTTCATTCCGTCGCCAGGAAACCCATGAGCAGCTCGGGCTCAACCGCTCCCGCGGGCGCCGGTGGTGTAACCCAGCCCGGCGACCCGCCCTTCCCGGACATGGTGTGGATCCCGGGTGGCACGTTCCGCATGGGCTCGGACAAGCATTATCCCGAGGAGGCGCCCACGCATCGCGTGACGGTGGACGGGTTCTGGATGGACAGGTATCCGGTCACGAACGCGCGCTTCCGTGAATTCGTCGAGGTCACGGGACACGTGACCTTCGCCGAGCTTCCGCCCAATCCTGATGACTATCCCGGCGCGCTGCCGGAGATGCTGTACCCGGGTTCGCTCGTGTTCCAGAAACCCGTGATGCGCGTCGACCTCCGGGACTCGCACCAGTGGTGGGCGTTCGCGCGCGGGGCGGACTGGGTTCACCCGCGTGGCGCCGGCAGCAACCTCAAGGGTCTCAGCAACCATCCGGTGGTGCACGTCGCGTACAAGGACGTCGAGGCGTACGCGACCTGGGTCCAGAAGGAGCTCCCGACCGAGGCCGAGTGGGAGTTCGCGGCGCGCGCTGGGCTCGAGGGCGCCGAATACGCGTGGGGCGACGAGCTGGTGCCTAACGGGCAGTACATGGCGAATACCTGGCAGGGGGAGTTCCCGTGGCAGAACGAGCAGCTCGACCGCTGGGAGTTCACGTCCCCGGTGGACGCCTTTCCCCCGAACGCGTACGGCGTGTACGACATGATCGGCAACGCCTGGGAGTGGACCACCGACTGGTACCGGCCGAGACACACGGAAGAAAAAGAGAAGGCTTGCTGCATCCCCAGGAATCCGCGTGGGGGGCTGGCCCACCAGAGTTACGATCCGCGTGACCCGGAAATCCGCATCCCGCGGAAGGTGCTGAAGGGCGGGTCTCACCTGTGTGCGCCTAACTACTGCCGCCGCTACCGTCCGGCGGCGCGCTTTCCCGAGCCCATCGACACGTCGGCGTCGCACGTGAGCTTCCGCTGCATCGTCCGTGTGCCGTCAGCCGCGACGTAGTCCATGGAAACGTTGATTCACAGCCTCGAAGGTTCGTTCGCCACGCTGCTGGGGGGAGTGCGGTTGCTGCTGGAGGCCCTCGGCGCGTTCTGGATCGTGGTCGGTTCCCTCAGCGCTGGCTGGGAACTGCTCTCAGCGCAGTTTCAGCGACAGCCTTTCCTGTACAAGTCGATCAGGCTCAAGTTCAGCCGCTATTTATCCCTCGCCCTCGAATTCCAGCTCGCGGCCGACATCCTGTCCACCGCTATCGCCCCGAGCTTCGACGAACTCGGAAAGCTCGCGATCACGGCCGTCATCCGTACCGGCCTGAATTATTTCCTGGCGAGGGAGATGCGGGAGGAACAGGAGGAGCTGGATCATTCCGGGCACAGCGAGCGTGCGGGCGCGCGTCACGACCCGATCCTTCCCGTCGCGCCGCCCGCCGTCAGGGCCTGATACCATGAATTGCCAGAGTGCAGGTGTGCCGTGATCGGCGATTCCCCTCGCCGCCCCCTGCGGCTGCCCTCGCTCCTCTTCCGGCCGGACGCTTCGCGACCGGTTGATGTTTCGGGCGCGGTTCACCTCGCGCGAAACGTCGGGACTGTCGCGTTATGCTACATCGCGTCGCTGCCGTTCACCGCCGGGTTGCTCTCGACGTCGCGGCTGCCACCCGCCTTCATGGTGCCCAGCGCGATCCTCCTCAGCGCGCTGCTGCTCATTCCGGCGATGCACTGGTGGCTGGTCATCATTGCGACGCTGGTCGCGCACGTCGCGGCGGCAGCGGTGAGCGGCGACCTGTTGCGAGCCATCCCGGGGTTTGCCAGCAATGCGGCCTGCGCGCTCGCATCCGCCGCGCTCTGCCGGCGATTCGTGGACCTCGACGAGGGCCTCGGCTCGCTGCGGGACATCAGCTCGTTCATGCTCATCGCCGCGCTCGCGCCGGCGATCTGTGTGCTGGGTCCCGCGACCGTGTTCGAGATCGGTCGGCTTCCCGACTTTGCGGCATCCCGGGGCGGCGGCGTCCGGGCCGTGGACTGGGGGCCGTGGTTTGTCGCCACGCTCGGTTTCACCCTCGCGTACGTCACCATCGTGCCCGCTGCGCTCGCCGCCCACGATGCCCTTCGTCGAGCGATCGCGAACTTTCCCCGCTCCGTGCTGCCCGAGACGCGCATCATCGAGGCTATCGTGCTCGCCGTTGGCGTCGCGCTGTCGACCCTCGTGACGTTCGGTGCGCGCCCGTTCGCCATTCCGCACGCGCTCGTCCTCATCGCGCCACTTTCGCTCGTCCTGTGCGCCGCGTTGCGCTTCAGGCTCGCCGGCGCCGCCGGCGCCCTGTTGATCGTGACCTTCATCGCGGTGAACGGCGTGCTGGCCGGCGGGCCGGGGGCATTCACCGCGAGTGGCGCTGGCCTCGTGTTGCTCCAGACGGCGCTGCTGGCGCTCGGCACGCCACTGCTGCTGCTTGGCGCGTCCATGGAGGAGCGACAACGCGTGTATCGGCGCGTGGCGCGCAGCGATGATCGTTATGCACTGTCCGCCAGGGCGGGCAGGGTCTTCCTCGTCTCGTACGACCCGGGCACTGGCGTCATCGAGGCAGACCACGTCCCCGGCAGCATCCTCGATCGCGGACCCTTCCGCTCGGACCGCCCCGGCGCGTGGTGGCGGTTCGTGCATCCAGACGACACGGCTCAGGTCCGCGCGCGATTGACGGCGCGATCATGGGGAGGCGCGAACGATCCACCGACTGACTTCAGGATGGTGGAACCCGACGGGCGGGAGCACTGGTTCCGCGTGCGCGAACTGGTGCCACGCGTTGTTGCCGGCGAGTCGCGCATGCTGGCCGCCATGGTTGACATCACTGACACCAGGATGGCCGAGCAGGCGGTCGAGCAGCGTACCCGCGAGCTCGCACATGTCGCGCGCACGGCCACAGTGGGGGAGCTGGCCGCTGCCCTTGCGCACGAGATCCGCCAGCCGCTGACGGCCATCCTCATCAACTCACAGACGGCGATTCGACTCCTCGAGGCACAGGGCCTTGGCGTTGATAGCGTGCGCGACATCCTGCAACAGATCGCTTCGGACGGCCGGCGCGCGAGCGACGTCATCCAGCGCATGCGGACGTTTGCGCGGAAAGGAGAGCCACAGCGCGGACTCATTGACCTCAACGGGATCGTGCGGGAAGCCGTGCAACTCGTGAGGCATGACACGATCAAGCGGCGGGTGGAAATCCGCTTCGCACTCTCGGATGAACCGCTCGTCGTCCTCGGCGACCGCGTGCAGCTGCAGCAGGTGGCGTTGAACGTGGTGATCAACGCGCTCGAGGCGGTGGAGCAGTCACCGGCATCGGCGCGCCTGGTGGCGATCGAAAGCGCGCGGGCGGCGCCTCACACGGCACTCTTCACGGTCCGCGATACCGGCCCGGGCGTGCCACCGGAGCGCATTGAGGCCATCTTCGCCCCGTTCGTGACGACGAAACCGAACGGCATGGGAATGGGACTCGCCATCAGCCGCACGATCGTCGAGGCTCACGGCGGCGTCATCTGGTGCGAAAGTGACCAGCGCGCCGGCGGCGCCGCGATCAGCGTGGCAATCCCGTTAGGCCCGCTGCGGAACGGGTGAACCCGGCACCTCGTGCGAGGCGGTGGTGCCGTTCAGCGAATCGCTGTCCGAGTCGGGCGACGCGTGTGGAAGCACCATGTGGAAGGTTGCGCCGCGATCATCGTTGTTGCTGGCCCACAGGCGGCCGCCATGCGCATCGACGATGG
>DATMBT010000395.1:0-8906 GCA_035559475.1 Gemmatimonadaceae bacterium | reverse complement strand
TACATCTTTGACGTCGGCGGATTTCCGAAGGTACTGGCGAAGGATTTCGTACACTCGCTGACCGAGCAGGCACTCCAGTTCAAGGCCGCTACTCACCTGAACGAGACCATCATGGGTCTCGAGCGGCAGGACGGTCATCTCGTGCTGCAGACCGAAGGCGGCGAGTTCCCGTCGAAGTCCATCGTGATTGCCGCGGGGATTGGCGCGTTCACACCGAGACGGCTGCCGCAGACCGTCGCGCATCCGTGGTACGGGCGCGGGATTTACGATGTCGTCACGGATCCCGAGGTTTTCCGCGGCCGACGGATCCTGATCATCGGCGGAGGCGACACAGCGTTCGACTGGGCGCACCAGTTGCTCGACCGCGCCGCGGGGATCACGCTCATGCATCGAAGTGACCGGTTCCGCGCACACGCGGCCACCGTGAACGAAGTGCAGCGTGCCGTGGCCGAGGGCCGCATGGCGATGCACACCTTCCATGAGCTGCACGATATCAGGTCTGAAGGCGACCGGCTGACCGGCGTCGTGATCCGCGAAACCAAGACGAAGGTCGAGCGCGAAGTGCAGTGCGACGTCGTGCTCCCGATGCTCGGCTATGTGAGCGACCTGGGTGCGCTGACTCAGTGGGGGCTGACGCTCGAGAAGGAGGAAATCGTCGTGAACTCCTGCATGGAGACGGGACAGCCGGGGATCTATGCCGCCGGCGACGTCACGACGTATCCGGGGAAACTCAAGCTGATCGCGTCAGGCTTCGGCGAAGCGGCGACCGCGGTGAACCAGGCCGTGCACTGGATATACCCCGAGAAGAAGGTCACGCCGGGCCACAGCTCCAACATGGCAATTTTCGGTCAATCCCCCGACTGAAAAAAGGGTCAGACTCCATTTAGTCCGAAAAAGGGTCAGACTCCAATTGCGCGAAAAAGGGTCAGACTCCAATTGCGTGACGGGTTGGTGACGGCGCCCGGCGATTCAATTGCCTGGACCTGTCGGCTCAACAGCACGTGAGGAGTCTCGAATGACTCGTCAGCCACGCTTCATCGTTCCCGGGCAGCCGCTCCACGTAATCCAGCGCGGCAACAATCGTTCGGCGATCTTCGTCGCAGAGGCGGACTACGCCGTCTTTCGTGAATGGGTGGCTCTCGCATGCAATCGTCGTGGCTGTCTGGTTCATGCGTACGTCTTCATGACGAACCACGTACACCTGCTGATGACTCCCGCGACCGCCGACGGGACTGGGGCCGTGATGCAGTCCGTCGGTCGGCGCTACGTACACTACTTCAATCGAAAGTACGGTAGAACCGGGACGCTGTGGGAAGGCCGGTACCGAGCGACGCTGATCGACAGCGAGCAATACCTTCTCACCTGCTACCGCTACATCGAACTCAATCCTGTCCGCGCCGGTCTCGTCGCGAATCCCGGTCAGTATCGATGGTCAAGCTACGGCGCAAATGCTCTCGGGCTCTACGATCCGCTGGTCGCGCCGCACGCCCTATTTCGCGCGCTTGGCTACGACGACGAGAGCCGAATGGCGGCGTACCGCGCGCTTTTCCACGATGGACTCGACGGGCGCACAATGTCAGCCATCCGCGACGCTACCAACAAAGCATGGGCGCTGGGCCGCGTTCCAGAAGTTGCGGCGCGTTGCCTCAACCGCAGGGCGCGTCCCCTGGTCCGAGGCCGCAAGCGCGTGAAGCAGCAAGTTTCGGCACCCGACGCAAATGGAGTCTGACCCTTTTTCGGAAAAGGAGTCTGACCCTATTTAGCGACACGGATGGCTTGTGATGTCAGCACGCCGCCTCTCAGCGCCTCCAACCGGTAGTCCCCGGGGCTGCGCGGCTCGAATTCGAAGTCATAGGTCTCACCGACGCTGATCATGAACGCCGCCGGTCGCATGCCCGCCTGGTTAGGCGGCAGATCGGCTCCGTCTTTTGCGACCGCGCGCCACTGTACCTGACCGGTACCGCGCAGTGAGACATTGATGTTGCCGTTCGGCAGGATGTTGATGAAACGGAAGCGGTGCTTCACGCCCGCTTTCAGTTCCATTGGCGGCGGCTTGATCGACCGGTTCATCTCTGCCGCCGGGCCACCCGGCCCTGAGCCTCCCAGCAGAACGATGTGATCCACCGAAGGGTCGAACTTCTGCCCCTTCTCCAGCACGATCAGCGCGCCATACATGCCCGAGACCAGCTGCCGGCTGTCGTGTCCGTGCGTGTGGTAAATGAAAGTTCCAGCACGCGGTGGCGTGAAGTTCACGTCGAAGGTCTTCGCCGGTTCCACCGGTGGCATGATCTGCCCCGATTGGCCGCTCCAACCCGGCACACCGTCGTTGTAGCTCTCGAGCTCAATGCCATGCCAGTGGATTGCGATCGCCTTGTCGATCGCGTTGGTCACGCCGATCACGACTGGCTCACCCTTCCTGAGGATGATCGGTGGGCTCAGTGTCTCTTCGGCCGTATACGGTCTTGCGAGCGCTGTGTCGTTCACCACAGCGAACCCGTACGCCGAATTCACGCCGTATCGGTCAGGCGTCTCCTGCACACGCACTGACAGCCGACGGCGAGCGTGCGCCTCGAGATCGGGCGCGGCGGTTTCATCGCCCGGCTGCACCGTGATGCCGAGGACCAGACCGGCCATCACCTTGCCCAGGTCATGCTCGGCGTGTTCGTCGTATGTGCTGCCAGGCGCAGCGTCTCCATCGCGCATCCGTCCAGTGACGTGCGCAAGAAAATGGCAGTGAAAGAGCCAGTTTCCGACGCGATCCGGGACCCATCGCATCATCATCGTCGTACCGGGCATCATCAGCTCGGTCGTCACGAGGCGCCGGTTTGGAGACCCGTAGACATCGTCTTTCACTGCCGATCCACGGCTCTCGACCGTGTAAAAAGTTCCGTGCAGGTGCATGGGGTGCGGCGCCCCGCTGGCATTGATCACGCGCCACTCGACGGCCTGCCCGAAGGGAAGTGACAGGCGCTCGGTATGCGGCCACGAACGGCCATTCATCGCCAGCGTCAACTTGCGCGGCGTGCCCGCAGGTGTGACGGGCCCCAGCCACTCGCTGATGACGAAGATGCGGTCGGCGCCAGGGTCCGTCCCAGTCGCGTCCACAATGAACGCACCGGTCAACTGACTGTCGTCGCCCGAGCGTTGCGCGAACGTGGAGTCGGATGCGCGTGCCCAGTAGTAATAGGTTCCCGGCGCGCCTGCCTTGAACCGGAACTCGAGCGCCTTGCCGGGCTTTATGTCGACCGACGCGTCCATCGCGGTGGGTCGCGGGACCAGACCATGCATCTTGATGGTCTTCGTGATGCGGTTGCGTACCGAGACGTGCATCACGGTGCCTTCCGGGACACGCAACAGGGGGCCCGGGATATTCGGTGCGCCCCCTTCAACGGCAAACGCGTACACCTCCCGCACCGGTCCGTCATTCTCCTCCGGTCGCCAGATGCCGGGAACGACCTCGAGGCGGACCTTGAGGATTTTTCCGGTCGTGGCGCCGGCGGGTTCGCGATTGTCGTGCGTCACAACCGGTGCCGGGGCCGCCGGTGGGCTGACCACAGCCCTGACAGTGCCGCCTTGTGCCTGCAATCCGCTTGCGACGCCAAGCAGCAGGAGCACGCCCGGCGTGAGGCGTATAACGCCCTGGCACGCGCCTAACGCGGGAAACCTGCTCACGAGCCGGGTGGCTTGGGCGGCAACTCCAGCGCCGGACGCCGCTGCCCCCGGTGACATGTCGTGCAGTTCACCTGGGGATTGGTGCTCCGCAGGTTCGGGATCTTCTTCAGGTACTCGTTGTTGATCGCGTTGAGCATGGCGGTCATCTCACGTGCGATCTGCTTGGTCGGTTTTTCGTCCGAGTCCCACTGGCCGGGGACGTGGCAATGCGAGCAGTCCACGCCGAGTGCGACCGTGAAGCCGAACTCCATGATCCTGAGGAACCGGCCCGCGGTGACGGCCTTGTACGTCTGGATGTTGTTGAACAGATCGACCGCCGGGGTTTCCTCCTTGCCGGCGATGAATTTCCTGAGGTCTTCCAGCGCGGCCGCCTGGTCAAACTTTGGCCCCTGTGGCTGAGAATCACGCACCTGTGCCTGCGCGGTTGTCGTCAGGCAGGAAGCGATGAGTAGTGCCAGACCTCGGGCGTGCCATTCACGGAATTGCATCATTCTCCGGGTTCGAAGCGCGCGTAACATTAAGCAGCCTCGTCCGTTACGCAAGAACAAAGCGCGTTCTCGAAGGACTGAATTGGCAACCTCTCTCTGGATCCGCGTCGAAGGAAGTGATTGCGTCCGCGCTTTGCGACGGTTCGTGCGACCGCGTGGACTCTGACCTTCTTGCCCCGTTCTTACGCGAAGTCCCTTAGAGACTTTCGCGCCCCGACGCTAAGTTCACGGCGGTTCAGGAACGGCCAGATCGTCCGGCCGTCGTCACAACATTCCGAGAGGTCTGATGTCGACTCTTACGTCCCTGATGCAGCTCTGGGTGTTCGTGCTCGCCGCATTCGTCGGCTTTCAGGTAATCACGAAAGTCCCGGCGCTGCTCCATACGCCGCTAATGTCTGCGGCGAACGCCATTACCGGCATTTCGCTGGTCGGTTCGCTCGTGGCTGCCGGTAGCGGGCGCGGTCTCGCCAGCAACGTCCTCGGCGCCATCGCGGTAGCCTGCGCCAGCATCAACGTCGTCGGGGGATTCCTGATCACCGACCGCATGCTGAAGATGTTCAAGCAGCCGGGCAGGAAGGAATGACCGAGACATCTTCGATGGCGCGCGAACTGCTGATCCAGTTCGCCTACCTCATCTCGTCGATCCTCTTCATCCTCGGCCTCAGTGGCCTTTCGGATCCGAAGCGCGCCCGTAACGGCATGCGCCTCGCCATGGTGGCCATGTTGTTCGCGGTCATTGGCACGCTGCTGCACCACGACATCGTCCGCTACGAGTTCATCGTCGTCGGACTCGTGGTCGGGTCGTTCATTGGTGTCGTCATCGGGCTGCCGCTCGGCGTCAACATCCCGATGACCGCGATGCCGCAGTTCGTCGCCATCTCGCACATGTTCGGCGCCGTGGCGGCGACGCTCGTGGGTATCGACGAGTACTTCGCGCTGGGCACCACGCCACCCGGACCAATCATGGCCGCGCTAGGCGCGGAAGTGATCCTGGGCGCGCTCACGGTGACCGGAAGCTTCATGGCGTTCGGCAAGCTGCAGGAACTGATCCGTGGGCGGCCAATCACGTTCCCTGGTCAGAACTTTTTCAACATCGGGCTCTTCATCACCACGATCGGGCTGCTCGCGTACCAGATGATGGTCCCGGGCCAACCGAACGTGTTCTACATCATGATCGGACTGGCGACGGTGATTGGCGTGCTGATGGTGCTGCCGATCGGTGGTGCGGACATGCCCGTCGTGATCTCCCTGCTCAACGCGTACGCGGGGCTTTCCGCGTCGGCGATGGGCTTCGCGATCAATAACAACCTGTTGATCGTGGTCGGCGCGCTGGATGGCGCTTCGGGCTTCCTGCTCTCGATCCTGATGTGCCGGGCGATGAATCGTTCGATCATGAACGTGCTGTTCGGCGCGTTCGGCACCGTGGCCAAGGCGTCGATCAAGAGCGCCACCGGCCTGACGGTGAAGGAAGTGTCGATTGAGGACGCGGCCGTGTCGCTCGCGTACGCGCAGAAGGTCATCGTGGTGCCGGGGTATGGACTCGCGGTGGCCCGGGCGCAGCAACTGATCCGGGAAATGGCGGATCTCATCGAGAAGCACGGTGGCGAGGTGAAATACGCTATCCATCCCGTCGCGGGCCGGATGCCGGGGCACATGAACGTGCTCCTGGCCGAAGCCGAGGTGCCCTACGACAAGTTGATCGACATGGAAGAGATCAACGATGACTTCGAGAAGACGGACGTGGCCCTTGTCATCGGGGCCAATGACGTGGTAAATCCGGCGGCACGCAGCGATCCCTCGAGCCCGATCTACGGCATGCCGATCCTGAACGTGGACAAGGCGAAGTCGGTGATCGTGATGAAGCGTGGCATGGGAGCAGGGTTCGCCGGCATCGAGAACGAACTGTTCTTCGAGCCGCGTACGTTGATGTTGTTCGGCGACGCCAAGGCGTCACTCGGCAAGCTGGTGGCGGCACTCAAGACTGTCTGAGCTTCAACAGATCCCACCCTTACCCGGGCCTAACGCTCATGGGCAACCTCCTGACGTTCGACGCGAAGACACTCCTCTTCATTGCTCTCGGGCTGTTCACGGCCTTCTACTCGACCGTGTTCGCGAAGGCGGCGGGAGTGCTGGACACGTTTGGGCGGCTGGCGGTTGGTTTCGTCACCAATTTCTTCGACACGCTCGGTATCGGCTCGTTCGCGACGACGACGTCGATCTACCGGTTCTTCAAGATGGTGCCTGACGAGAAGATTCCGGGCACGCTGAACATCGGTCACACCCTGCCGACAATCGCGCAGGCCTACATTTACACGCGGCTGGTGCCGGTCGAATCAACAACGTTGATCGCCATGATCCTGGCTGCGGTCCTTGGCGCGTGGCTCGGCGCCGGCGTGGTGGCGGAATGGCCACGGCAGAAGATTCAATTGGGCATGGGGCTCTGCCTCCTTGGGGCCGCGACTCTGATGCTCCTGGCGCAGCCGCAGGTGGGTTTGCTCCCAGCCGGCGGTGAATTGCTCGGAGTAACGGGCTTGAAGCTCGGAATCGCCGTGGCAGGCAACTTCGTGTTAGGCGCACTCATGACCCTTGGGATCGGACTCTACGCTCCCTGCCTCATCCTGGTCAGCCTGCTCGGAATGAATCCGACGGCCGGCTTCCCGATCATGATGGGATCGTGTGCGTTCCTCATGCCTATCAGCAGTGCGCGCTTCATCCAGAAGAAATCGTTCGACCTTCGTGCGGCGATTGGGCTGATGATCGGTGGGATCCCGGCGGTTCTCATCGCGGCGTTCATCGTGAAATCGCTGCCGCTGACAGCAGTCCGCTGGCTGGTGATCGTGGTGGTGGTGTACACTGCCACGACGATGCTTCTATCGGCACGCAAGGAGCGCGCGGCCGCACTCGCCACGCGCTAACGGCGCTGCTCAGGTCGTGCTGGTTGCCGGGCCGGAGCTGGATGCAATCAGCATCAGCTCCAACGCGGGCGTCGGGCTCGTGCACGTACGAGCGCCCCTTTTCGAATAGTCGGGCCGGGCGCGTGGGTGGACCCTGACACGGTTTGTAGGTCTCCACTCCCGCAACATCAGCCAGATTGAGGACACGCGAGCGGAACCCGGCCGCGCAGATTGGATCCATCAGCAGGATCCAGAGCGCCCGCGGGAGCCGATGCCGCGCTCATGTCAGAAGGTGCCGGATTCACGGCCATGTACTGCTGACTTCGGGTGATGTTCAACCCCATCGGCAGAGGTGAAGGGACGATGACGTCGACTAATCGATCACGACGGGTAATCCTGCTCGGTTTCCTGTCCGCGGGGTTCCTGGCCGCCTGTGGCGACGATCCCGTGAGGCCTCCGTCGCTCGCGAATACCGGCGTGGCGCGCAACGGCGTCGCGACGCCTAACGAGGAGCTCGGGAAGCTGATCTTCCTTGACGCAAACCTGTCGCGCAACCGGAATCAGTCCTGCGCGTCCTGCCATGACCCGGCGTGGGGATGGACCGGGCCAATTGCAACGATCAACAGTGGGGGCGCCGTCTATGAGGGTTCGATCGCCGGCACGTTCGGCAACCGGAAACCGCCATCCTCGGCCTATGCCACCATCATTCCTGTCTTCCACCGTGATCGCTCGGGCCTATTCGTGGGCGGCAACTTCTGGGACGGACGGGCGACAGGATTGAAGCTTGGAAACCCGGCGGCCGACCAGGCGCAGGGCCCGTTCCTGAACCCCGTTGAACAGGCACTTCCAGATGCGGCATGCGTCGTACACCGCGTCTCCACATCCAGCTATGCCGCACTGTATGCCACGGTGTGGGGCGAAAACCTTGCCTCCATCGTTTTCCCGGCGGGCACCGATGCGTCCTGTGCTGCGGGTACGCCAATCACGCTGGACGCGACCAACCGCGCCCAGGTGAGCCAGGAATACGACCGGATCGCGCTGTCGATCGCCGCTTTCGAGGGATCCGCGGAATCCAACCAGTACACGTCCAGGTTTGACGCGTGGAGAGCAGGGTCGGCTTCGCTGACGAAGGACGAAATCAAGGGATGGTCGCTCTTCCAGGGGAAGGGCAAGTGCCAGGCATGCCACCCGTCACGCGGTCCCAACCCGGCGTTCACCGATTTCACTTTCGACAACCTCGGCGTGCCCAGGAACCCGGTGAATCCGTTCTACGCTGGCAACACCGGTTTCATCGACGAGGGACTTGGCGCGTTCCTCGCAGCGATCGGCGGCATGGGCGGGAACCCCTCGCTGGAGATCGGCAAGCAGAAGGTGCCAACGCTCCGCAACGTCGACCTGCGCCCATTCGCCGGAGCGACCAAGGCATACATGCACAATGGCGTCTTCAAGAGCCTGGAGCAGGTGGTGCACTTCTACAACACGCGCGATGTGCTGCCGCGCTGCGAGTCGACCCCGGGACCGGTGTTTGGCGTCAACTGCTGGCCGGCTCCGGAGGTGCTGCTGAACATGAACACTGACGAACTGGGCGACCTGGGCCTGAGCGACGCCGAGGAGGCCGCGCTGGTCGCGTTCCTGCGCACGCTCTCCGACGGGTACGTCAGGCGTTAGGCGGTGGCCTCACGCGGTGCGCTGGCTGGTGATCGTCGTGGTGGTGTACACGGCGACGACGATGCTGCTCTCGGCCAGAAAGGAACGTGCGGCCGCGTTGGCGACGCGGTAGGAACCAGCTGAGTTGGTAGTGCTATTTGCTCGAGCCGTTTGCTGGGACTGGAGCTGGCTGTCTAGTGCCGTC
>DATMBT010000394.1:0-4712 GCA_035559475.1 Gemmatimonadaceae bacterium | reverse complement strand
ATTTTCGCCCGCCATTGCCGCCACCGCCCAGCAACCCGTCAAAGCCGTCTCCCATACCGAAGATCTGGCCTAACGCGAAAACGCCGACCACCGTGAGGCCTGCCGCGAGCCAGGTCTTCCCCCGGTTCAATGTGCGTTCGCGCATCGATGACACGGCATTGCGCGGCACTGCGAGTCGTTCCTGGCTCCACGCCATCGAGCGACCACCTTGCGCCACCACTGCCTGGACCGCCAGCACAATGGCGGTATCACTGCTTTCCATCGCGCGTCCATCGATGGCCCCGATTCGAGGACCGATCAACGGAGCCATACGCACGGAGCCTTCGTCAGATAACGAAAGTCGCACGTCACTCCCGGGCAATGGCGTCGCGCCTTCGATCGGCGTCAGGCTGTAGCAGCCAAGGGAGCTTGCCATGAGCAACACCACCGTCGTACGAAAAAAACGTCTCATCTCAGGTCCTGAAAGTGTCGATAGCCCGGACGCGGCAAGGGCAGAGGGAACCACCCCCTCTGCCCGTTGCACGCGTTACCGCCCTTTACTCAGGGCTTTTGTCCATTGCACGCCGCACCGCTGGCCGACGTGGCATTGACCGGATCGTTCGCGTTGCGGCGGGGCTGTTCCCCCGGTACCGGAACGTTGTCCGGATTCGATGTGCGTTCAGCGATCGGGTACGTGAAGCGCGCCGGAATGTTCCCGCCGTACGTCTGGTTCGCCGGCACCAGGTTCGGATAGCAGGTTCGCTTCCAGTCGTTGAAGACCTCGAAGTTCTGGAACAGCGCGATGTACTTCTCCTCGAGGATCCGGGTGAGAAGCGCGGCTCCTGACAGCCCTCCGCCAACGGCGCTGCCACCGTACGTCGCAATCAGTGCGTCCAGCGCGGCGCGTGCCAGCGTGAAGTTGCTGGTGCGATATGCCGCCTCCGCAATGATCGCCAGCGTTTCCTGGTTCGTCACGATCGGCTGGTGATAGCCCGGATCGAGCCTCGTCAGGCCGAGGTTGGAGTGCTTGACCGCATCGAGCCCTTCGCCTGGAGCAGCACCGCCGTACACGCCGGCGTCGTTCAGCTGCAGGTACTCCGATCGCCGTGGGTCGTTGCGGGTGTTCATCAGGTCGACCAGGAACTTGCCGGGACGCATGTAGCTGTCGCGGTCACGGGCGATGAACTGCCACCAGATATTCTCCTCACCCGAGGAACTGCTGTGGAACTCGTTGAGGTCACCCCCGGATGTCGCAACGCCCAGCGTGCACGAACTCAGCGCTGCACCCGTGCACAACTGCGCGAGCGCCTGCTGGTACGCCGTTTGGTTGACTTCAGCGGTGTGCAGGTAGAGCCGCGCCTTGAGCGTGTGCGCGACACGAACCCACGCCTGGGCGTTTCCACCTAACGACAGGTCCAGGCTGCCCACGCTTCCCTGTCCCGAGGACAGGTCAGTGATGGCGTCGTCGAGCACGAGCTGCAGCGCGGCGTAGATATCCATCTGGTTATCCAGGACCGGCGTCGGATTGGCACTGCCGTCCACGGCCTGGCTGTACGCCGCGTTGCCGTACATGTCCGCAACAAAGCCCATCACCAGCGCTTCCCAGACCTTGGTGATACCAGCGAGGACCAGATTACCCGACTCCTCCGCGTCCGCCTGGATCGTGCGCATGTCGATGAGTCCGCCCCCGGTATACGCCGACGAGTACTCAGTGAAAAGTCCCTCGGTGATCGAGTACTGGTCGTAACCGCGATACTGCCGGTCGGTGCCGGCCATCTGCTGCATCCACATCGCGATGACGCGCGCGGCGTGGCCGTTGAGGATGTAATACGAATTCACCTGCATCGCGATGAACAGCTGCGAGGCCTCTGCGGTCGTTGGCCGGTTCGGGTCTGAATCGAGCTTGTCGCCGCTCAGGAAGTCCGAGCAGCCATTGGCCGTAACCGCAAAGGCGGCAACAGCGATTGTCTTCATCATGCGAGACATGTCGATGCTCCTGCGGTTAGCGGTTAAAGGCGAGGGAGATGATAAGGGAACGTGACTGTGGATTGTTGAAGTACTCGTTCCCACGCGACGACGTCGCGCCGCCAAGGTTCGCTTCGGGGTCGATACCAGTGTAGTCCGTCTTCGTCCACAGGTTGCGCCCCGCGAGACGAATGTCGACGCTGGAGAAGCCCGCGCTCTGAACGAACGGAGCGGTCAGCTGGTAGGCGACGGAGATCTCGCGGACCTTGAGGAACGTGCCGTCTTCCATGAACTGCGATCCCGGGCCGACGAACCAGTTGCCAAGGTTGCCGAACCAGCTGTCCTCATCGAGCACGACTGCCGTTCCAGCGCCCGGCCCCGTCGTCGGACCCGGTAGCCAGTCCTTACCGAACGTCCGCGTTTCGCCGCGGATCTCGCTCGTCTTGTGCGCACCGAACGCCAGGAGCGCGCCCTTCGTTCCGTTGAAGATCTGGCCGCCGCTGCGATAGTCGAGGAGGGCGGAGAAGTTCCACTTGCCCCAGAGGTTCAGGTTCGACGTCAGGCTGCCCGTCCAATCGGGATTCGGGTCGCCGACAACGTGCTGCTCAGGATCGAACAGCGGGAACCCGTCGTCACCGATGTACATGGCGCCGTCGGCCGCGTTGTTCGCGTGGCAGAAGGCGTTCACGTCGAAACCGTCGACCACGTTCGATTCAGCCGAGTACCGGCAACGGGCGAAGTCCCAGTCGATGAAGACGCCGTGCGCCTCACCTTCCTTGATGCCGCCGTTGAACGTACCGCCTAACAGGAACTGGTCAGCGCCACGGAGGTCGGTGACCTTGTTCTTGTTCCTCGCATACTGGGCGCCGATCGTCCATGCGACCGACGGCGTGGTGACCGCGCGCCAGTTCATCGATATTTCGAGGCCCTTGTTCGTGATCTCCGCGGCGTTCTGCACCTGGCTGAAGTAGCCCGTGGACGGCGGAACCGGGAGCGAAAGAATGACATCGGTCGACTTCGCGTCGTAATACGTGATGCCGAGGTCAACCTTCGAATCGAAGAAGGCGAGGTCCGTGCCGAATTCGAGTTCCTTGTTCCGCTCCGGCTTCAGCGCGTCCTGCCCCTTGGCGGCGGCGAGGAAGATGCCGGCGTTACCGTCCTGCGAGTTGTTGAGGCCCGTCGTCCAGCCGTCGCCGAACACGCCGACCGAGTAACCGCTGAACACCTGATACGGCGTCGGCTCACGTCCTGTCTCGCCATAGGCAGCGCGCACCTTCAGGTAGCTGAGCAATCCATTCCCGCTCTGGATGTTCATGAACTTCGAGGCTTCCCAGGCGGCACTCGCTTTCGGGAACCAGTTGCGGCGCACCGAAGCGCCGAAGGTCGAAGACGCGTCATTGCGGACGCCGGCCGTCAGGTACACCTGATCCCACATGTCCAGCTTGCCCTCGACGAAATACGACTCGAGGTGCACCAACGACTCGTAGTCCAGCGGCAGCATGTTGCTGGAGATGGTGTTGGCGAGCTGGAACAGGTCGGGAGAGATGAACCCGCGACCACGAGCCTGGAGCTGCTCGTACTTGCGGCTGTTCAGGTTCTGGCCGACGGTGAGTGCGGTCTTCGACCAGTCGTTGAAGTCGTGCTGCAGCTGGGCAATGAGGTTGTGGTCGATCTGGAAGACCGTGTAGTTCGCACGGTCGATCTGGCCGGTCGGCTCCGAGGAATTCGACGGCGGCAGTCCCTCGATCCGGGCATCCGACGAGAAGTCGGCGCCTAACGTGTACTTCAGGGTCAACCAGGTGAACGGCGCGTAGTCGATATTGACGTTCCCGAAGGAGCGGCCGACGTCGGACGTGTTCTTCAGCTCGTTGACGATGAAATACGGGTTGTCATAGGCGCGGGTCTCGTACTGCGAGGTCGCCGTCGGCTGGGGATACCGGTAGGACCGATGCAGCCCGGTCGTCTCGTCGATGTACTTCGAATTGTCGAATTCGGGTGACGTGCGCAGCGCGCCTAACAGGAGACCGGACAGGTTGGACCCCTTCTGGATGAAGGAACCGTGCGTGTCGGCAAAGTTCACGGTCGCGCCGATGCGCAGCTTCTCGTTCAGCTCCAGGTTGCCCTTGATCATCGCGGTCGTGCGCCCATACTGGTCGTTCGGCCCGATGATGAAGCCGTCCTGCGTCACGTGGCCCAGCGACAGGTAGAAGGCCGAGCGTTCGGTGCCGCCAGACAGGCTCAGGGAGTTGTCGAACGTGTTGCCCGTTTCGAACATCTCCATAAAGTGGTTGTAGGTCTTCGTGCCGGGCGCCAGCTCCGGACCGAAGGACGCGCCGCCCAGACGGCAACCGGGCCCGCCGCAGGTCGCGGCCTGGCCGCCGGCACCCTGGCCGAACTTCGTCTGCAGCGGATAGTCCTTGTTCACTTCGTCCTGCGAATAGCTCGTGCGGAAGTTCCACTTCGGAGCACCGGCCGCGCCGCGCTTGGTCGTGATCAGCACGACACCGGCACCCGCTCGCGCGCCGTAAATGGCGGCGGCCGCAGCGCCCTTCAGGATCTCCACGGACTCGATGTCGTTAGGATTGAGGTCCGACATGCGGTTCATGGCCTGCGTGCCCGCGGTCGCATCGGTGGTGACGATGGTGGAGTTGTCCACCGGAACGCCGTCGACCACGAAAATCGGTTGCGACGTGCCCTCGATCGACTTCTGGCCGCGGATCAGGATGAAGCTCGACGCCCCGGGTTCGCCGGAGGACGATGTCACCACC
>DATMBT010000393.1:0-6825 GCA_035559475.1 Gemmatimonadaceae bacterium | reverse complement strand
TGACAGGGCTAGGCGCGCTTTGCGGCTGATCTCAGGGAACGGCTGCAGATCTCGCTCGGTCGCGCATACGCGATCGAGCGCGAACTGGGTGGCGGTGGCATGTCGCGTGTCTTTGTCGCCAACGAGACTTCGCCTGGCCGGAAGGTCGTCATCAAGGTCCTGCCCCCGGAACTGGCGGCGGGCGTCAACGTCGACCGGTTCAAGCGCGAGATCCAGGTCGCGGCCCGGTTGCAGCACCCCCACATCGTGCCCGTCCTGTCGGCGGGCGAGTTCGAGGGTCTGCCGTTCTACACGATGCCCCTCGTGGACGGTTCGAGCGTGCGGGCGAGGCTCGCCAACGGCCCGCTCTCGATCACCGAGACGATCAACATCCTGCGAGAGGTCGCGCGGGCCCTGGCCTATGCACACGCCAACGGCGTCGTGCATCGCGATATCAAGCCGGACAATGTGCTGCTCACGGGCGGCAGCGCGACGGTCACGGACTTCGGTATCGCCAAGGCGCTGAGCGCCGCGCGCGACGAGGGCCCGGGGTCGCCGACGCTCACGGCGATGGGCACCTCGCTGGGAACGCCGACCTACATGGCTCCCGAGCAGGCGGCGGGCGATCCGGACACGAACCACCGCGCCGACCTGTATTCGTTCGGCTGCATGGCGTACGAGCTGCTCACCGGCCGGCCACCGTTCGCGGGGCTGTCGCCGCACAAGCTGTTCGCGGCGCACATGGGCGAAAAGCCGGTGCCTGTCGCCGAAGTGCGCGTGGACACGCCGTCGGCGCTGAATGACATCGTGATGTTGTGCCTCGAGAAGGAACCTGATCGCCGCCCACAAAGCGCGGCTGAAGTCGCGAAGGTGCTCGACACAGTCACCAGCAGCGGGACCGGCCAGGTCGCGATGCCCGCCGTGTTGCTCGGCGGGCGCGGCATGCTGGGCAAGGCGCTGGCGATGTATGCGGCGGCGTTCGTCGTCGTGGCGGTGCTGGCCAAGGCTGCCATCGTCGGGATCGGTCTTCCTGACTGGGTCTTCCCGGGTGCGCTGGTTGTCATGGGACTCGGCCTGCCGGTGATCCTGTTTACCGCGTTCGTGCAGAAGGCCACTCGTCAGGCGATGCTCTCGACGCCGACGCTGACGCCGGGAGGCTCGCACGCACCGCAAGGCACGATGGCGACGATCGCCGTGAAGGCGGCGCCACTCGTGAGCTGGCGACGGACTGCCATGGGTGGAGCGATTGCGGTCGGCTCGTTCATCGTGCTCGTCGGTGGCTGGATGGCGATGCGTGCGTTAGGCATCGGGCCCGCGGCTTCGCTCATGTCCTCGGGAAAGCTGGCTGAAAAGGATCGGGTGATCCTGACCGAGTTCAAGGGTCCGGCAACCGACTCGCTGATGGGTCCGACGGTGACGGAGGCGTTCCGCACCGACCTGGCGCAGTCGCAGAGCCTGAGCATCATGACGGTGGCCGCGGTGCGCGAGGCGTTGCAACGGATGCAGCGTCCCGTGGGAACGCGTGTGGACTATGCGCTGGCGCGCGAGGTCGCGTCACGGGAAGGGATCAAGGCGGTGGTGGACGGGGAGATCGTCACGCTGGGAGGCAGCTACGTGCTCTCGGCGCGACTCATCGCGGCGCAGACGGGCGACGAGCTGGCGTCGTTCCGGGAGACTGCCGAAAGCGCAGCCGACATCATTCCCGCCATCAGTCGGCTGTCGAAGAAACTGCGCGAGAAGACGGGCGAGTCACTGCGAACGATCCAGAACGCGCGTTCGCTCGACCGGGTCACGACGCCGTCGCTGCAGGCGCTGCAGAAATATGTTGCCGGCACCCGCGCTATCGAGCAGGAGGGCGATTGGGACCGAGGGCGCGCGCTGCTCGAGGAAGCGGTATCGCTCGACACGGGATTTGCCATGGCGTACCGGAAGCTCGCGGTCGAACTGAACAACCGTTTCTATCCGCGTGCGCTGGTCATGGCGACCATCCAGAAGGCGTACGATAACCGCGAGCGACTCAGCGAGTCCGAGCGATACCTCACCATCGCTGCGTACAACCAGTGGGGGCCGAAGCCCGATCGGGCGCGGATCATCTCCGCGTACGAGTCGTTGCTGGAGATCGACCCAACGCATGTGACCGCGCTCAACAACCTGGCGGTGCAGATGCGGGCGCGGCGGGACTTCGCTCGCGCGGAGGAACTGGCCAAGCGAGCCTTGGCGCAGCAGTCGGCGGCGGTGTTCTTCAACAACGCCGTGTGGACCCAGTTAGCGCAGGGGAAGATGGACGATGCTGCGCAGACAATTGAGGCGTACCGCACCGCGCTGCCGCGAAATCCCTTCCTCGCTTTCACGCAGTTTCTCCTCCATGACTTGCGCGGGGAGCATGCGATTGCTGAAGGGATTCTCGACAGCCTGCGGCGTGCGCGGGTGAACGAGCCTTCCGTTGTGCAGAACACGGACTTCTGGCTCGGCGTCGTTAACAGCCGGCGGGGGCAACTGCGCGAATCACTCCGGTGGTTCGACAGCGGCAACGACGCGCAGCTCGCGATGGGCGTTCGCGTCGGCGCATTACAGAAGATGCTGGATGACTCCTGGATTGACGCGTGGTACCGTGGCAACATTCCGCGCGCGCGGGCAACGTTGGACCGGGCGATGACCACGTTCCCGCTCGACTCGATCGCTCCGATCGAGCGGCCGTATGACCGGCTGGTGGAATTGCGCGCCATGGTGGGCGACGTGCCGACGGCCAAGGCCATGCTCGCGGCGTTCGACCGCCGGCGTGCCGAAGCGGAACTCCTGGATGACGACCTCACACGTCATGCGATGCTCGGACACATCGCGCTCGCTGAGCAACGCTACGACGAGGCCGTTCGGGAATACTCCGCGGCCAACGGGAACCGCTGCGCCATCTGTTTCAACCCGGAGATTGCCAGGGCCTACGATCTCGCCGGCAAGCCCGATTCTGCCATTGCTGCCCTGGAGTCCTACCTCACGACGCAGACTGACCCGATCGACCGCACCATCGAGGACGGCACCTCGCTGGCTGGCAGCCATAAGCGACTCGCGGAGCTCTACGACGCCAAGGGTAATCGCGAGAAGGCGATGTCCCACTACGCCGAGTTCATCGAACTCTGGAAGAACGCCGATTCCGACCTGCAGCCACACGTGCAGAAGGCGAAGGAACGGCTGGCCCAGCTTCAGCGCGCCGAAAAGTAGGCTGCGACGGGGAGTTGACAGTTCGACCGGTCGCGACTAAGCTGATCCTCCCGCGCGCGCCTAACAACGCACGGGTACCTCTCAAGACCTGCCTGTGATGAGCATCACCTTCATTTCACCTCGCATCGACGTCCCGGTTACCCGGGCGTGGAACGCCACGTACATGGCGAGCCCGCGCATGACCGTCGATACGAATCACACCGGAGCAGGCACGAGAGCATAGTTCTCCCGCATCCCGCGGACGACTTCGCCCCACCTGCGACCGATACGCAGGTGGGGCGAATTCTTTTTTCCCGTGGAGTTTCCCATGACTTCCGCTACCGAGAACACCAGACAACACGAGAACCCCTCGCGGACTGTGCCTCCGGTAACGGAGACGCCGCAGACCGGCAGCGCCACTCCCGCGCCGGCGAACGGCCCGGGCGGGGAGACCGTGTACGTGCCGACTGGAACCAGGCTCGCGCAGCTGTGGGCGGACCTGAAGCTCGCTGCCAGGGGCACGCGTCACGACTACACCCAGGGCCCCATCGGGCGCGCGATCTTCCTGCTCGCCGTCCCGATGGTGCTCGAGATGGTCATGGAATCGATCTTCGCCATCGTCGACATCTTCTGGGTGGCGAAGCTCGGTGCCAGCGCGGTCGCGACCGTGGCGCTGACCGAGTCCATGATGGCGATCGTGTATACGCTCGCCTTCGGACTCGCGATCGGCACCACGGCGACCGTCGCGCGCCGCGTGGGTGAGAAAGATGCCGACGGCGCCGCCAACGCCGCCGTCCAGGCCATCGCGCTCGGGCTGTTCGTCTCGCTCTCGTTAGGTGCGCTTGGCGCCTTGTTCGCGCCGGACCTGCTGCGCCTCATGGGCGCAGGGCCGGACGTCCTGGAACGGGGAACGGGCTTTGCACGCGTCATGCTCGGCGGCAGCGCGAGCGTGTTCATGCTGTTCGTCATCAACGCGGCGTTCCGCGGCGCCGGTGATGCTGCGGTCGCCATGCGGGTCCTCTGGTTCGCCAACATCATCAACATCGTGCTCGGACCGCTCTTCATCTTCGGGCCGGGACCATTCCCCCGGATGGGTGTGACCGGTGCCGCCGTCGCCACGACGATCGGCCGCAGCGTCGGGGTGCTGTTCGCGGCGTCGCTGTTGTGGAAGGGTTCGGGGCACATCGGCGTGCACCGGCAACACCTGAGCGTGCGCGTTGGCGCGATGGTGCGCCTCGCGCGACTCTGCGCGATGGGCACGTTCCAGATCCTGCTCAGCACCACGGCCTGGATCGGCCTGATCCGCATCCTCGCGACCTTCGGTAGCGTGGTGGTCGCCGGCTACGGCATCGCCATCCGCATCGTGATCTTCGCGCTGCTCCCGGCGTTCGGCCTCAGCAACGCCGCCGCCACGATGGTGGGACAGTCACTCGGCGCGAAGGATCCTGAACGCGCCGAGCGAGCCGTCTGGACCGCCTCGCGGTACAACCTGACGTTCCTTGGCGCGTTAGGCGTGGTGTTTGTGCTGCTCGCGCCGTGGATAGTCGGGGCCTTCACGTCGGAACCGGACGTGGCACATGTGGCCACACTCGCGCTCCGCATCATCGGGCTGGGTTTCCCGCTCTATGCGTTCGGCATGGTGGTGACCCAGTCGTTCAATGGGGCCGGCGACACCTGGACGCCGACCTGGATCAACCTGTGCGTCTTCTGGCTGTTCGAGATTCCGCTCGCATGGCTGCTGTCGTCGCGGACCACCCTTGGGCATCTCGGCGCATTCGTGGCGATTACCGGTGCGTATTGCGCGCTGGCGATAATCAGCGCCGTGATCTTCCGGCAGGGACGGTGGAAGGCGATGAACGTGTGAGATGGGAGATGGGAGATGGGAGAATGCTTCCAATCGACCCCGGTGGTATCGTGTGGCACTTTATCTCCCATCTCCCATCTCCCATCCAACATGTCGCGCTGGCTTAACCGCGCCGGGCCCCTGGTCCTCGCGGTCGGGATCGGGCTTCGAGGAGTGCGTCTCCTCGAGTCGCGGCCGTTGTGGCTGGACGAGGTGTTGATCGCGCTGAACGTCCTCACGAGGACGCCCCTCCAGCTCCTGCGTCCGCTCGACGACAAGCAGTTGTCACCGCTCGGCTTTCTGTGGGGCGAATGGTTGGTGACTCGCCTCGGCGGTTTCGGCGAGCGCGCGTTCCGGTTCCTTCCGTTCGTTGCCGCGATCGTCGCGCTGTTCGTATTCGCCCGGCTGGCGCGACGGATGCTTCCCCCGGGCGTGGCGTTGCTTGCGACGGCACTCGCGGCCCTCTCACCGCTGCTCATCTATTACTCGGCTGAGGTCAAATCGTATGGGTTCGATTGGCTCGCGGCCGTGCTGTTGATGCATGCCACGCTCAAGGTTGCTGATGGCGAATCCGACGTCGCATGGGTGCATTGGGCCCTGGCGGCAGCATTCGCCTCGATGTTTTCAACGGCGGCGCCATTTGTGGTCGGCGGGTGCGCGCTTGCGCTGCTTACGGTATCGCACGTCCGCCAACCCCGGGCAATGCTCCGTCTCACTGCGGCGAGTGCAGTCGCGGCGGCGATCTTCGGCGTTCACCTGTTCACCGTCTATCACTCATCGTCCACCACCTCGTTCATGCAGCTGTACTGGGGCGAAATGTTCCTCGAGCCCCGTGTGCCGGCCGCATTGAGTCATCTCGTTCGCCTGGCACGCGAATTCTGGAGCGCGGTCCTGTTCAGCGAAGGAATCATCCCGGCGTTGCCTCGGAAGACGATGACGTTCCTGGTTGCCCTCTCCGCTGTCGGTATTGTTTCACTTGCCCGTCGCTCGCCCGCAATGGCCGTCATGCTCGTTGCCCCCGCGTTGGCGGTAGGTGTGGCATCGCTGTTGGAGTTGTGGCCGCTGACGCCGCGGCTACTGCTCTTCGCTGCTCCCGCAGTCCTGATCACGATGCCGGCCGGGCTCCATGCGGTTGCACAGCTGGCGCCGGGACGGGTGCGCGGTCTGGTGATCGGCATTGCGTCGGCCGCTCTCGTGGTGACCGCTGCTATCGGCATGCGTCGCGACTGGAGTGCAACCCGGAGGTTCGCCCAGGTACCGGAGGCGTTACGGCTGATCGCCGCGAACGCTGGTCAAAACGCCACGGTGTACATGTCGAGCGATCTCGAGGCTCCCTGCAAGTACTACCTGGTGTGGCACCCCGATGGCGCCGCGATGGGCGGTAACCAATCCACTCACGGCTGTTCCATAACCGACACTCGTACCGTGATCGGCAAGTGGCCGCAGTTCGTCGGCGTGGCGCCGGGGGCGGCGACCAGCCGCCCGAAGGTCATCCGGCCGGAATGGCTCGAGTCAGAAGGCCGTCGCATCCTGAGCGAACCCACCACTGAAGTCTGGCTCGTGATTGGATACAACACGCCGGGGCCGTCCCCCCTGCCGCAGTGGCTGGAAGCGGCGGGCGCAAAACAGGTCGCGGAGCAGGGTTGGCGAACGCTCCACATCTGGACGTACCAACCGCCACCAATCGGAGGTCGTTAGGTCGCGTCTTCGTGACGCGCCAGTCGCACGACGAGGTGGCGTTTGACGTCGGGCCATTCTGCCGCCAGCACGCTGTACATCACCGAGTCACGTGCGCTGCCATCACGACG
>DATMBT010000392.1:0-4226 GCA_035559475.1 Gemmatimonadaceae bacterium | reverse complement strand
GACTATCAGTTCACGTACCCGGGTCTCCCGGCTGACATTTTCTACGGGACCGGCTTGATCAACGGCTTCAATGCGACACCGCTTCTTAACACGAACGTTCCGTCGGCGTTCACGGTGCCGTTCTTCTACCGTCAGATGCAGGTGGCGGGCGCCTTAGCGTGCCCCGCGGCCGTGACGGTCAGCGCCGTGCAGAAGCCGACGGCTATCGTCGGCACGCTGTTCGACCAGGGCGGCAACACGGTCACCACGCCTACGGCGATTGGAGCGAACACGGTTGTAACGGGTAGCGCGACGGCGTACCCGGGCACGATGTGCGCGTGGACGGACAGTGTCAGCGCCACCACCATTGGCGACGGCTCTGTCAGCCCGGGCACCACGCCGACCACCGTCACAGTTTTTGCTAACGCGCTCGGTCCGACACTGGCGTTCAACCCGGTATTCGCCCGAGTGGATTTCTACTACGTCGCAGGCGGGCGTATGATCCTGATCGGCACGGCGACCACGCCGGCGACGATTGATCCGAACCCGCAGGGCGTCCGGCAGCACAGGTACTCGATCACCTGGACGCCGGGAACGGCGTTCGTAAGCGGTGGCACGATCGTGGCCATCGGCTCGACGGCGAACGGCGATGCTCTCGCCACGCCGGCCAGCGGTATCATCACCATCCAGCCGTAATCTCAGAGCATCGAGTTGCGGTCGAGTAAGAGAGGGAGGGTCCCGTGGAAACACGGGGCCCTTTCTCTTTCTGGGTCACGTGAACGACAAAAGGGGCACGTTCGCGCGGCGAACGTGCCCCGTTGTTTCCTGCCTGACGAGTGAGCTGCTACTTGCCCCTGGGCTTGATGACGATCTTGTTGGCGCGGGCCACGCTGTCGTGATGCTCCCAGCCCCATCCGGTCAGCGTGTCATTGCGAAGCACCACCGGTATCAGGTCAGCTTCGGGAACGGTGTCCGCACCCTCTTTCTTCCCGGTGTTGGTGTAGAGCAGCATCGAAATCCATTGTCCGTCGTTCAGGTACCGTTCCTCGCGGTAGACATTGGGCGTGGAGTCGGTCGACGTGCTCCCGATGGCGAGGATCTTGAGCACCGAGTCCCGCGCGATTCCCGTGTTCAGTTTCCGGATGTTCGCGTCGCCGCAGGCGGAGAGCAGTGCCAGCGAAGCGGCCGAAGCAACGAGCGTAGTGGCTCGACGTGTGGATGAAAGCATTGGTTGGTCTGTCGGTAACGGTTATCGGTGAGGCCGACCTATCGCGTTAGGGCGGCGGCCGAAAGTACACTCGCGTGCGCCCTGTGTGCCGCGAGGTCGAACACCTGGCTGAACGCATCCACGACTGAATCGGCCACAAGGTCGATGGATGTCGCCGCGGCGCGTTCACGCTCGATTGAAGTCATGCTTACGCCGGCAATGCCACAGGGAACCATCAAGTCGAAGAAGGAAAGGTCGGTGGACACGTTGAGCGCAAAGCCGTGCCACGTGACCCATTCGCGCGCGTGAACACCTATCGAGGCGATCTTGCGCCCGCTGGTCCAGACGCCCGTCTGACCTGAGCTCCGCTCGGCAGCAATGCCGAACACCGACAGGGTGCGGATCAGCGTTTCTTCGACCTGCCTCAGGTACCAGTGAAGGTCCTGCCGGTGTCGCTTGAGATCGATGATCGGATAGCCAACGAGCTGCCCGGGTCCGTGGAACGTCACGTCACCACCGCGCTCCACTTCGAAGAGCTCGACACCACGTTCACGAAGAAACGATGGCGATGCGAGAAGGTTTGCTCCCTTCGACGTGCGGCCAAGCGTGATCACCGGCGGATGTTCCACCAGCAGCAACACGTCCGTGGGTATCTCGCGCTCGATCACCCGCCGCGCGATGTCGCGCTGGAGTTCCAGCGCGGGTCCGTACGGCAGGACGCCCAGATTGGCGACGAGCAGCTCGGCGGGCACAGTCGGTCTACGCGTGGACCATCTTTCCCAGCGAGTCGAGCGCCGCTTCTGCTACGGCCTCCGACAAGGTCGGGTGGGCATGGATGGCCAGGTCGACTTCCTCGACAGTGAACTCGTTCTCGCGCGCGACCGCGAGCTCGTGGATCAGCTCCGTGGCGTGTGAGCCAACGATATGCGCGCCGAGTATCTCACCGTATTTCGAGTCGCGAATGATCTTCACGAAGCCCTCGGTTTCGCCCGACGTGCGGGCGCGACCGCTGGCAGAGAAGGGAAACCTGCCGACCTTGTAGTCGAGCTTCTTCTCCTTGCACTGCTGTTCGGTAAGGCCGATCGAGGCGACTTCAGGGTGACAGTAGGTCGCGTTCGGGATGTTGCCGTAGTTCACGAGATGGGGTTTCTGGCCCGCGAGCAGTTCCGCCACGACGTACCCTTCGCGTTGCCCCTTGTGGGCCAGCATCGGCGGACCCGCGACGTCCCCGATGGCGTAAATGCCTTTCGCCGACGTCTCCATCTTTTCGTTGACCTTGATGAATCCGCGCTCGGTGAGCTTCACGCCCGCCTGCTCGAGGCCGATCCCTTCGACGTTAGGTGCCCGACCGGTTGCGACGAGCACCTTGTCGACCTCGAGGTTCGTGGCTTGTCCGCCGACATCCACCGTCAGGCTCACCTTGTCCTTGCCAACCTTCACGTTGCTCAGCTTCGCGCCGGTCATGATCGAGATCTTGCGCTTCTTGAATGACCGCTCGACTTCCTTCGAGCAGTCCGCATCCTCGAGCGGCAGGACGGCCGGCAGCAGCTCGACGATGGTCACTTCGGTGCCATAGGCGTTGAAGACATCCGCGAACTCGCAACCGACAGCGCCGGCGCCCACGACCACGAGCGACTTAGGGGCCGACTCCAGGACGAGGACATCATCCGACGAGATGACCGTTGTCTTGTTGAGTTCAAGCCCGGCCTGTGGAAGCCCCCGCACGCGGGAGCCCGTGGCGACCACGATTCCCTTCTTGGCCTCGTGCGTTTCTTCCTTGCCGTCGTCCAGCTTTACCGAGACCCGATTGGACCCGGCCAGTTTGGCTACCCCTTTCACCCAGGTCACCTTGTACTTCTTGAACAGGAACTCGACGCCCTTGGAGTTCTGGAGGCTCACGGCGCGGGACCGCTTCATGGCTGGCCCGTAGTCGAACTTCGGCTCGCCGAGGGTGATGCCGTGGTCGGCGGCGTGCCGGACCTTGTTGGCCAGGGAGGCGCTTTCCAGGAGCGCCTTGGCGGGGATGCATCCCCAGAGGACGCAGGTGCCGCCGAGGCCTTCCCGCTCGATGACGAGGGTCGAGAGGCCGAGCTGGCCGCAGCGAATCGCCCCGACATAACCGGCAGGACCGCCGCCGAGGAAAATGACGTCGTACGAAGCCATTACGGTTCCGAAAGTTCGTGTTGAAGCGGCGCATGTTCGCCGCGCGGCGAAACTTATCGGGGGCCAAAGGCGGCACGCTACGGCTGCGAAGACAGGCCCGACGATGCCTCTGAAAGGCTCCCGCATCCATATTGGTGCTTCATCTATGCTGCTGGATTTTCGCCGCGGATTAGCGCGGCATTTGACGTTCCGGGCGACGGCCTGCCTGTCAGCCCTGCTGGTCCTGTTTGGCTGCGGAGACGATCCAGCGGCTCCGGCGACCGGCACGCTTGTGGTCAACATCAGCGGCGTCCCTGCGGGCTCCCAGGCCGCCGTGACGGTCGTTGGTCCTTCGGGTTCCGGCGTTTCTCGCACCCTTGGCGCGTCGGCAACCATGGAGCAGCTGACGGCCGGCACGTACACCGTCACGGCGCAGACAGTGAGCGCGAGCGCCGGCGTGTACACTCCCAACCTGGCGACGCAGCAAGCGGAAGTCCTGGTCAGCGACACGGCGACTGTCGCTGTCGCCTACGGCATTTCGACGGGGGCGATGCAGATCGCGATTACGGGCCTTCCCGCAGGATCGCCTGCGTCGCTCGCGATCGGTGGGCCTGACGGCTTCTCGCGGATCGTCACGGAGCCGACGACCCTGACGGGGCTCGTGCCCGGGATCTACTCGATCAACAGCGCGTCGGTCACAACCTCGACTGGCGATGTCTACGCCGCGACACCAATCGCTCAGGCGCTCGCGATTACAGCGTCGGAACTTCCCCGGCAGACTTCGTTCAGGTATGCGCTCATAACCGGTGGCCTTGATGTTACGGTGTCCGGCCTGCCCTTCGGTACCGGTGCCTCGATTGTGGTGTCCAGTCCCGCGGGATTCAGTCGCAGCCTGACG
>DATMBT010000391.1:0-2427 GCA_035559475.1 Gemmatimonadaceae bacterium | reverse complement strand
AAGTCGTTGCCGACCGTGATCGTCGGGTTGGAGCCGCCGCCTCCGCCGCCTTCACCACCTCCACCACCTCCACCCTTTCCACCGCCTCCACCACCCCCGCCCCCGTCAGAGGGTGAAGTCGAGCTGCTGCATCCTGCCAGGATGCCAAGGAAGAACAGTCCCGTCCAGTATGTGCGTCGCATAACGAGAACTCCATTCATTGATTGGTAGGACGATGCGCCAGAGCAGCGATCGCGCGGCGAGCTGGACGCGAAGGGCGGCAGAGCTGCGCTGCTCGCACCAGCGCCTGGCGTTGAGAACGTCGGCACGATACCTGGGCGACTCGATCGCGAGAGCCGGCGCCATCGCCCAATGACTGTCGGCATCGCACGTCGTGCGCTGTCAGTCTTGCGCCTACTTCAACAAATCGGTGGTGTCGTCAGGCTACGTTCCCGGCCGATGACAGGCATCCAACGGAGATCCCTGATCCATCGCAGGGCTCGTTCAGGATCGTCAACCAACGTTTATCAGGGAGCGCACCACCATGAAGCACAGTTCACCGGAAACCTCGAGCCCGTGGATGTCGGGCGTTGGACTCGCGGCTCTCTGGGCCATTGGACTACTGACTGTGTCGGCGCCGCATGCCATGGCGCAGAGCGTCGCCCAACGTACGCCCAACCTGTCGAACGGGTGGACACCGGTTCGCGGCGTCGTGCAGTTCAACTTCACGCACCGCTTCGATATCAGCGACGCCCCACTGCGGAAGCTCACGAATACGCCGAGTTTCCAGGTCGCGACTGGCGTCGCCGGACCACTCAGCGTCGGCTTCATCTACGGCTCGAACTCGGACCTGGTGCCGGCCTATCCGAACGAATGGGAGTGGTTCACGCGTTGGTCGCCGCTTTCACAGGAAGGTGGCGCTCCCGTGGACGCCTCCCTCCAGGCCGGCTGGAATGTGGCGGCAGAGAGCTTCGACGCGGAGCTCAGCGCCGCGCGCGACTTCGGCCCACTGCGGATACTCGCAGCAGGGCGGGCGTTCCACCACGCGTTCTACGAGGACAGTGCTCGTTATGCAGTGGCCGGTGGCGCGGCGTTTCGCCTGCTGCCATGGCTCACGATCGCGGGCGATTACGCCACACTGATCGACCGCGCGGAAACTGAACATCCGGTCTGGGGTGCCGGGCTGCAGCTCACGGTTCCCACCACGCCGCATTCCCTGTCGATCCACGCCGGCAACGTGGGTACGGGTTCACTCGAAGGTGCCTCACGCGGGTCGCATACGCGCTGGGGCTTCGAGTACACGGTGCCCATAACGCTGGGGCGGTACGCTGGGGCCCGCGCGCCGCGACACATCCCGGCACAGCGCGTACAGGCCGCCCCGAACGCGCCACCGGCCGTGCTGCCGTCGCGGAAGCCGGATACGGTGGTGGTCACGATCCGCAATTTCAAATACGTGCGCGACAAGATCACCGTCAACGCCGGCGACGTCATCGTGTGGCGGAACGTCGACGCGGTCGAGCACACCGTACAGGGTGATGCCGCCGGTTTTGAATCACCGCTCGTCGAGCCGCGGCGGGATTGGTCGCACAGCTTCACCGCGCCTGGCACGTACACCTACCACTGCAGGCCCCATCCGTTCATGACAGCCGAGATTCGTGTCCGGGAGGTGACGCCATGAACCTGTCTCTCGCCGGTCGTCCGGCCCTTGTTCCCGTCGTCGCCGCGCTCCTGCTCAGTGCATGTAGCGAACATTCCGGCGGACCAACGGAACCCATCAACGAAGGCGACGCCGCTGTCGTCACCATCCGCGACTTTGCGTTTTCCGCGCCGACGATCACGATCGATCGCGGCAAGTCGGTTCGGTGGCGCAGCACCACCGGCACGTTCCACACGGTCACTCCCGACGGCCACCAGGTGTTCGCTGCGCGGCAGATGAACGCATCAGGTGAGACGTTCGAAGTTCGGTTCGATACGCCCGGGCGATATCGCTACTACTGCGAGCCGCACCGAGCGTTCGGGATGACGGGTGAGGTGGTGGTGCAGTGAAGATCCCGGAATTGCCGTCGCCTGACGATGAGCGGACGCGACGTCGCCCACGCCGAAGCGCGGCGTACAGACTCCCTGCCTTTTACGAGGACACTGACCATGACTGACATACCGGATCACAACATCATCACGATCAACCACCTCGTCGAGCTGATCAGGCACAATGCCATCGAAGAATTCTGGAACGTATTGGCCGACGACGACTTCACCGGCGAACTCATCCCGGGTTCGCGGCGAGTATCCGTCGATCGTATTCGTCGTGAGGCCGCGCGCCTCCCGAGGGACACCGCAATCGTCGTCTACTGCGCCGACATGAAATGGCCGGTCAGCAAGTTCGCGGCGACGGAGCTGACAGTCCTCGGCTTCAAGAACGTGCGCGTCTTCGAAGGCGGGCTCGCGGCC
>DATMBT010000390.1:0-2779 GCA_035559475.1 Gemmatimonadaceae bacterium | reverse complement strand
GCAGAGTGGTTGCGGCCACTCATGCGGATCTATCCAGCTCTGGGTCGTTCCGGGTTGCGGTCGCATATCCAGCGGCTGCTCATGCCACCACAATATCTCACCGCCGTTCGGAGCCTGGATCATCTCGCGCCGCGCTCAACGAGCGGCGTCGCACCAAGGACGCGATCAAGAACGCCTGTGTCCGCGTAGTTCCGCAAACTCCGCGCAGGTCAGCGTGTTACAAGTTTTGCGGGATGCCCGGACTCGCTCACATCGTGGATCCCGCGATTTTTTCAGGCGCGGAATCTCGCGGAATGACGCGGCTGGTGTCCTGTTGGATGAGAGCGTTGTGCATACGGAAAAACTCTTACTCAGCGTCACCGCGCCGTCACATGCACTGCAGAGATCCGTCCGCGTAGCTCCGCGAGATTCGGCGTCGTTCCGCGTGTTACAAACTCTGCGGGATTCGGGGACTCGCTCGCAAAGCCTGGATCCCGCGACATTTTTGGGCGCGGAATCTCGCGGAATGACGCTAAATGACGCGAACTTTGTATGCCCGTAGCGTCGCAGGTCGCAGTCATTGCACTGGACGGTACACGTGGTTGTCTCAGTGGAGTGCGGCCGGGAAGTTCACGAATCCCGCGACCAGTGAGTTCACCATGCCGGCATACTCCAGCCAGGGATTACGTCCTGGCAGCGATGCACTCATTCGACTCGCTCGCGCCGGCGCACTCACCGCGATCGTCGACTTCACGTTCTCGAGCGTGCTCGTGACCGTGTTCTACCACTCGACGTTCGCCCGACTCTGGCAGGGAGTGGCCAGCGTGCCGTTCGGCTCCGCGGCAATAGGCGGCGGAACGCGGTGGACGTTGATTGGCATCGGGCTCCACATCTGCGTCGCGTTCACGTGGTCCACCCTCTTCCTTGGCCTCTATCTCACATTTGGTTGGCTGCGGCGTGTTGTTGGGACGCCTGCCGGCGTGCTGGCCGTTGCGGCGGTTTACGGACCGTGCATCTGGATATTCATGTCGTTCATCCTGATTCCTTCGTTCACGGGACGGCCACCAACAGTCACGTACCGCTGGTGGGTGCAGTTCTTCGGCCACATCCCATTCGTGGCAGTGCCAATCCTGACAGGGATCAGGGGATTCCGGCGTATTGCCATTCCCATTGCTTCGCCGGCCCTGGATTGATCATTCGGGCTCGTTCGGTCCGGTGCACGCATGTAGAATTGTCGTCAGCGACGCCGGGTCGCAGCCCCCCAACTCCCGGTCAGAAACCGGAGCGATTTCTGAACGCCGTCTTTCAGTCAAGCCTGTTCTACACGCTCAGCACAGTGGCGCAGACGCTTGCAGGCGCCATGGGGCTCCTCGGTGCTATCGTGCTCTTCTCGCTGCAGGCTACTGCCCGCAGCATCGAGAACGCGGCCAAGCAGCTCAGCGCGATTCCACACGCCGATCTCAACGCGTTGTACATCCGTCACCTGTTCACGCGCCGCAGCTACCACGAGATCGCGCGCCGCTACGGTGACCTGCTCGAGGGAAGCATCGAGACCAGCCAGGATCTCCTGATCCATCACTCCACGCTCGTCTGGGAACTGCAGCAGGAAGAGGCCATCAGGCGTTCCTTCTGGAGATCACTGGTCGGGAGTGGACTCGTGATCGCATGGAGTATCCTTGGTCTTGCACTCGTTCCGGAGCTGGTCACGAAGGTGGCCCTGGCCGATTTGTTCCTGGGTAGCGCGGTGCTTGGCGCGCTGGGCTGCCTGCTCCTCTTCGGCGTGCTGCTCCGCGTGATGGTGCGCTCGGCGACGATGGAAGACGTAGGCAATGCGCTGAAGCGGTGAGGTGATCGCATCGCAGCCAGCCCGGTTTCGACTCAACGTCATCCCAAATCCCGTCTCGCCTCACCATGCGATCCATCGTTCTTTCGCTTCTGTTCGCGGCCATCACGTCGCCGCTAGCCGCCCAGCAGGCGACGCTTACCTACCTGCTCGGCAAGGACACCAGCGCCATCGAGCAGTACTCACATCAGGGCAACCGCATCGCGGGGACGATGGTCCAGCGCGCCGGAGCCGCGGTGAGCGTCGTCCGCTACGACATGACTTACGGAAACGACGGCCGCGTTACCACGGCTCGAATCTCACGGTTGCAACCCGATGGCTCGCCGCTTCCGAACCAGCCGACCGAGACGCGAATCACCGTCACGCGGGATTCGATCGTTCGCGAGATCGTGCGCCCCGACAGCGTTCAGCGGAACGCGTTTGCCGTGCGCGGCGCTACCGTGGCGTTCCCGGTCTACGTCTACGGTCCCACTGAAGCGCTGGCGGCCGCGCGCCGCCGTGGCGGCGCCTCGGATTCGATACCGTCGTTAGGCCTCGCCGGCGGTCCGGGTTTCATCGGGCTCGAGGTGGCGGGCGGCGACACACTGCGACTCCGCGGCGCGCCGTACCCCATGAGGCTCGTGTTCGACGCCAACAGCCGGCTGCAGGTGATGGACGGCGGCATGACCACGAACAAGGTGATCGCCACGCGCGACACGCGGAGCACCGTGGATATCGCGGCGCTCGCGCGTAGCATGAAACCAACGGGCGTGTTGTCCGCCCGCGACGTCGCGCGCGGCGCGTTCGGTGCCGGCGGCATCGTGCTCGTCGACTATGGACGTCCGATGGTCCGCGAGCGCTCGGTGTGGGGCGGGGCGCTCGTGCCCTTTGACTCGGTCTGGCGCGCCGGGGCGAATGATGCTACGCACCTGTTTACGACGCGCGTACTGACGTTCGGTGAGACCGTTGTGCCGCCCG
>DATMBT010000389.1:0-6056 GCA_035559475.1 Gemmatimonadaceae bacterium | reverse complement strand
CCGTCGTGACCGGTGCGGTGTCGTACGATGCCGTGCTTGGCGCGATTCCGCCGGCACTGGCGGCGTTCCTCGATGCAGGACCGCCGCCGGTGGTGTTCACGCTAGGCACCGCCGCGGTGGGTGCCGACGACGCGCCGCGGTTCTATCGGGTGAGCCTGGAAGCGGCAGCGGAACTCGGCGTGCGGTGCGTGTTGCTGGTTGGTCAGGACGCTGGCCATCGCCCGGACACTTCCGTCCGCGCGGATGTTTTCGTCGCCGACTGGGCCCCGCACTCCGAACTTTTTGCGCGCGCTTCGGTGGTCGTGCACCAGGGTGGGGCAGGCACGCTTCATACGGCGCTCAGGTCAGGGCGCCCGATGCTGGTCGTGCCCTTCGCTCACGACCAGGGTGACAACGCGGTGCGCGCTGCGCGGCTTGGCGTTGCGCGGGTCATCTTCTCGTCGCAATACCGGCGTGCCGCCGTGGCCGCGCAGCTTCGCGCATTGCTGACGGAATCGTCCTGGCGGGAACGCAGCACTGCAGTCGCGAGCCAGGTCAGCGCCGAGCATGGTGCCGAGAGTGCCTGCGAGGCACTGGAACAGCTGCTGGTTTATTCACGGCAACCACTGCACAGACATTAAAAGAACTTGTTCACGCGGAGCCGCGGAGCCGGGAAAAAATCAGCCCGTCTTTTTCGGTCGGCTTCGCGAGTAGTCCCCCCGTGCGCCCCTGTGTGCCCCCTGTGCGCCCCTGTGGTTAAAGCCTTTACGGGATCACGTCTCCGCAAACGGAGCTCACCAGCAGTCGTCATGAACTGCCCAGGTCAGTGAACGTTTCACCCGATCAAACCGTCTGCGCGATTCGGTTGTCTCATTGCCTTGACGGTCGACAACAAGGCCGTCACCCTTTGTTGTCGACCGTCGAGGTAACGACCCATGGCCGCTCCGGAACTCCAGCAGGGCACCCTGGACCTGCTCATCCTGACCACGCTTCACGGCGGCGAGATGCATGGTTGGGCTATTTCGCGCCGCATTCAGCACCAATCGGGCGACGTCCTCCGAGTGGGCCAGGGGTCGCTGTATCCGGCCCTCTACCGGCTCGAGGAACGCGGCCTGATCCGTGCCTCGTGGGGCGTCTCGGACGAAGGGCGGCGCGCAAAGTTCTACCAGCTCTCAGCGGCCGGACGTCGCGCGCTCACGCACGAGTCCAGCGCATGGCGCACGTATTCCGGCGCCGTGAACCTTGTGCTTCAGGGGGCAGGCGTATGATGTCGCCGATGCAGCTCTTCCGGCGCCTTCGCGCCGTCCTGCGTGGAAAGACGGTTGACCAGGACATGGATTCCGAGATGGCGTTCCATCTCGAGATGGAAGCGGCGGACGCCGTTCGCGGCGGGCTACCGCCTGACGAGGCCAGGCGACGCGCGAGGCACGCCTTCGGTGGCGTCGAGCGATTCCGTGAGGAAGGTCGTGACGCGCGCGGGGTGGGTGGCGCGCGAGACCTGACCGGCGACATCCGGTTCGGTCTTCGTATTCTCCGCCGATCCCCGGTGTTCACGACTGTGGCAGTGGGGACGCTGGCGCTCGGCATCGGTGCCAATAGCGCGATCTTCTCCGTCGTCAACGCGGTGCTGCTGCAGCCGCTCCCGTTCCCGGACACGCGGTCGCTGGTGAGCGTCTGGGACGGCGGCCACTCGCTGGCGGAGTTCACCTACGTCCGCGACCGGTCGCGGACGATCGAGACGGCCGCCACCTACATGCCGAACTACGGCGTGAGCCTGAGCGGCGTCGGTGAGCCACTCCGCCTGACGAGTGCGCAGGTCAGCGCCGCGTTCTTCGACGTCCTCCGCGTTGCACCGATGCGCGGGCGCTTCTTCAGGACTGGCGACGATGGGCCAGGAGCCGACCGTGTCGTCGTCATCAGTCACGCGTTGTGGCGCGACCGCTTCGGGTCCGATCCTGACATCATCGGCCGGCCCATCGAGCTGGACGGCTTGAGCCGCCAGGTTGTCGGCGTCGCCCCGGCGGGGTTCACGTTCCCGAGCAGCGAAACGCGAATCTGGGTACCGCTGCTGATCGATCCCACCGGCGCGCGTTGCACCAGCGGGTCACCGCCGAGATGTGTCGAGTCAGCCGTCGGATACTCGTGGGGCGCGTATGGGCACCAGATTATCGGCCGGCTCAAGGACGGTGTGACTCGTGAGCAGGCGCGGGTGGACGTGCATCGCATCGGCACCGAGCTGCAGAAAGAGAATCCCATCTGGCGCCCGACCATGCCGGAGTATCTCGACGGCCTCAAGGTCAGCGACCTGCGCGACCGCCTCGTATCTGACAGCGAGCGGCTCCTCTTCGTGTTGTTAGGCGCGGTGGGCCTGGTGCTGGCCATGGCGTGTGCCAACGTCGCCAACCTGCTGGTCGTGCGCGGGGCCGCCCGCACGCGAGAGATGTCGATCCGCGCGGCCATCGGTGCGGGCCCGGGCCGATTGTCGCGCCAGCTCGTCCTGGAGCACCTCCTGCTCGCCGCCCTGGGCGGTGCCGCGGGACTTCTCCTCGCGATCGGCGCGATGCCGGTGCTCGTCTCACTGCTGCCGGCGAACACACCACGACTCGAGGAAGTCCGTCTCGATGGCTGGGTCGTCACCTTCACCATGCTTGCGACGGCCGTGACCGCACTGCTGTCCGGAATTGCTCCGGCACGCCGCCTGGCTCGGACCAGCGGGTTGCAGGCCATCGGCAGCGCGCGCTCAGGGGTCAGCGCGCCGCATCGACGCCTGGCCGCGGCGCTCGTGAGCGCGCAGATCGCCATCAGCGTCATGCTCGCCATTGGTGCCGGGCTGCTCGTCCGCAGCCTGGCGCGCATCATGGACGTCGATCCCGGCTTTGCCACATCGCAAATCGTGACGGCGCAGGTGAACCCGCCACGTGCTCGTTATGCGGACGCGGACCGGCAGCGGGCACTCGCCAGGCAGGTGGTGGAGCGGCTGGGCGCGGCGCCGGGAGTGACCGCCGCCGCCGTCACCACGCAGCTCCCATTCGACCAGACCAACCACGGCATGGCGATGTGGGTTGACGGCTGGACGAAGGACCCGAACAAGCTCGAATACTTCGAACTCCGCAAGGTGAGCCCGGAATACTTCCGCGCAATGGGAATCCCGGTCCGGAAGGGCAGGGCGTTCAACGACGCAGACGGCGCCAGCGGAGCACCGGTCGCGATCGTGAGCGAAACGGCCGCGAAGCGCTTCTGGCCAGGGCGTGACCCCGTGGGCGGGCAGGTGCGGTTCCCGTGGCCGGGCTGGATGACCGTGGTTGGCGTCGTGGCCGACGTCCGTAACAACGACCTCAAGGAAGCAGAATCACCCGCGGTCTACGTGCCATTCGAGCAATCGCCGGAAGTGCCGTTCACCATCACCGTGAGCACGAGCGGCAGCCCGACGGCCATGCTCTCGACCATCAGGAGCGTGATGCTCGAAGTCGCGAGCGACACGCCGTTGAGTCGAGAACGCAGCATGAGCGCGTTAGTGGCTGACTCCATGCTGGGCGCGCGGGCCGCCGCCCTGCTGCTCCTCGGCTTCGGTGTCCTGGCATTGCTGCTCGGCAGCATCGGGACGTACGGCCTGGTGGCGTACGGCGTGCAGGCGCGCCAGCAGGAATTCGCTGTGCGGATGGCCATTGGCGCGGGTGCCGGCAATGTCATGCGGCTCGTGCTGCGCGACGGGGCCCGGCTGGCCGCTATCGGTATCGTGGCAGGCGTCGCAGCCGCGCTGGCGCTGTCGGGAACGATGCGCGGGCTCCTCTACGAGGTCGCGCCCACCGACCCGGCGACGTTCGTGACCGCGCCACTGCTGTTAGGCATCACGGCGCTGCTGGCCTGCGCCATCCCTGCCTGGCGGGCGACGCGAGTTGATCCAAACGCGACGCTGCGAAGAGAATAGTCGGATGTCGGATGTCGGATGTCGGACAACTGCTCGGATTCTGATCAGGTCTGAATTCAGTTGGCACATTGAGCGCCGTCTGAATCCGTCTCTATCAGGCGCGCGCAGCTTATCCGCCCTCCGCCCTCCGCCATCCGACATCTATCTGTTGAGCCAATGCGCCACCTTGATCAGGAACGTGTTATTCGGGTGCATGGAGAACAGGTCGCGATAGTCCTTCGACCAGTTCTGGTGGGCCGTGCCATTGTCCTGGTCCTGGCGCCCGTGGGTCCAGACCATGTACATCGTTGAACCCGGGCGATACTCCCAGCGCAACACGGCATTGGTCCGGAGCTGCGTGAACTTGAACGCCGTCTCCACCGAGGGCGGTGTGTAAGGCTGGAACCGGTCCTCGTAGTTGGCCGCCCGCGGGTCTTCACTGAGTTCGCGGAAATTAGAGTACGTCCCGGTGGAGACGAACGGCGCGCCGTAGAACTCGAACGTCAGGTCCGGCGTCATCGTGTAGTTCATCCGGACGCTCATCGAGATCGTGCGTTGGTCGAGGTGCGCGAAGCTATGGTGCGTAACGCCGTTGGAATCGCGGAAGTTGTTGTACCACTGCGAGTCGTTGTTGTCCTTCCCCAGGTTGACGCTGAGGTTCGCCTGCAGGTTCGTGGCGAGGAGGAAGTTCATGTACGGGCTCAGCGACCAGCCTTCCGAGTTTCCTTCGTCGCTGAAATTCAGGTTGACCCACATGCCGCCGGAGATCGTCTTGCGGCTGTCGGTGTTGACCCCGCCCCACGGAAAGAATCCATGAGACTCGCGCAGCAGCGGGCCGCCGCGCGTACAGCGGTCGCAATAGCTCGGCGTAAGGCCGGAGACCGTGCCGCCAAGGTGGACGTCCCAGTTGTTGTTGAGCCCCATGTGACCGTTCACGTTGAAGGCGTTATCGAGACGGTCGCCTGACGTGTTCCAGGTCTCCCAGTGATTGCCGTTCAGCTGGGCCCAGCGATAGATCCCGCGTGCCTCGCGCCAGCTCAATGCGCCCCACGTGCTCCAGTCGAGGCGATCCGCACGACGCAGGAACCCGAGGTCGTTCGTCTCGAAGCCGGGCGACTGCCTGACGATACTGGTCTCGAATCGCGTGATGCCACCGCTGTATTTCCCGAACTTGAGCTGTTCGGCGTGACCAGTCAGCGACGTGGCAGTGGTATCGACCTCGAGGTCGTCACCGGGCTGCTGGTAGTAATGCACGGAGCCGAGTTGCGTGCGGAGGATGGCCGCTGGTGTCCCAATGACCGTTGACGCAGCCAGTTGGCCGGCGAACTCGTATTGCTGCTTGTTGAATCGATGACGGAACGTCGCCCCCGTGGCGTACGCGTTGTCGTGCATGAACGGCTCGGTCAGGGTGTTCAATGCCCGGTTGACGCCGGTGGCCATGAGACTCACCCCGGATTCACCGCCTCGCAGGTCCTGCTGGGCGCGCAGGACGAAGAAGTTGGTGAGCGGCTCGACCGTGCGTCCTTCCGTGCCTTGAACCTCTGGCGTCAGCGCTTCGAGGAGCCCGAACGACAGCCCGCCGCGCGTGCGCCCCGTGACCTTGGCGGCGGCCGCAATCGGAGTGGCCGTTGCCGTGGTGGCATCGCCGTATTGTGTGCGCAACACCGGCGAACGACCAATGCGCCGTGAGTAGAACAGGCCCTCGTTCGTGCTGCAGTCCACGACGATGTAGCAGTTCAGTGGGAACTGGTACAGGCTCGTGCCTTCAAGGAAGAACGGGCGCCGTTCCGAGTAGAACGTCTCGAACGCGCTGAGGTTGACGACCGCCGGGTCGGCCTCGACCTGGCCGAAGTCGGGGTTCACGGTCGCGTCCAGCGTGACGTTAGGCGTGATGCCCAGTTTCAGGTCTCCACCAATCGAGACATCCGACTCGCGGCTGAAGCCGGTTGGCACACGTACGCGCTGCTGGTTCTTGGCGACGACGTAGGGGGTGACCTCGAGCCGGCGGTCCGTCGTGATGCCCTGCAACCCCGTCAGGCGGCCCAGCTGGGAGGAGATGCCACTGCGTTGCGGACTCCAGAGCGGCCAGGAACTGCGCTCCCGGTAGCGCTCGATGTCGCGCCAGATGCCGAAGCCGAACGTGTGCACATCGGCCGGCGCATAACGAAGC
>DATMBT010000388.1:0-8051 GCA_035559475.1 Gemmatimonadaceae bacterium | reverse complement strand
CGTTGCCAGCTCAGCGATCGCGTTCCTCCTCCCTAAACTCATCGCCATTCTCACGCCCAACGGCACGCTGCCGACGAACGAGTCGGTAGTGGCGGCGTTCACGCCGTTCACCCGTGCCGTTCCGTCATCCACCAGAGTCGCTGCACGTCGGCCGCAAGCGCGTTGGCTACCGTGGACAGCCGCAGCGGCGGTCGTGATTCTGGGCCTGGTCTTGGCCCGTAATCGTGCGCCCTCGGCAGACGCCGGGCGTGCCGCTGACTCCTCACGCGTGGTTCGAGAAGCGGCAGGTTCTATCGCGCCGGCGATTGGAGCCGCGGCCAACCTTCAGGGCGTGACCTGGGAGTGGGAAGGCTACAGCTCGCCGACTGAGCAGCGCACGATCGACAAGCCCGCCAGCTACACGATCCGGTTTGACTCTGGCGGACGCGTTGCCGTCCGCGCGGACTGCAACCGCGGCACAGCATCGTACACGGCGACCGCCGATGGCGAGCTCACGGTGACCCCGATGGCGCTGACGCGCGCCATGTGCCCGACGGGTTCGATGTCCGATCGCTTTGCCCGCGACGTCGGCGCTGCAACCCGGTTCGACGTGCGGGACAGCACGCTGCTGCTGACGCTGCCCGCCAACGGCGGCACCCTGCGCTTCCGGAAGGCCACCTAACGATTAAGGACGATTGTCGGGTGGAGCGTGTAGCGACTGCTGCCGAGTTTGCTCCGCGATTGGCGATCCCGTCTGCATAAGACTTTCTGTTCATAGCTTGTGCGACGGAGTTGGGGTTAGGGTTCAGGTCCACTCCGACCGAGGTTGTGCCAGTGGATCGGACCGTCGGAATTCCACAGGCCACTGATGGCCCCCCGGCTGATGCTCCGCCGGGAAGTCTCGAACAGGTTCGCGACATTCTGTTTGGTGGCCAGATGCGCATGGTGGATGCGCGACTCCATGGGCTCGAGGCGCGGATGCAGCAGGAGCAGCTGTCGCTGCGCACTGATTTCCAGCGCGAGGTGACGGTGCTCGAGGAATCGGTGAAGAAGAGCGTCACTGAGCTGGGCGAGAGACTGGCTGATGAGCGTGCAAAACGCGCCGAAGACCTCAAGGTCCTGTCGAGCGACCTGAAGGAGCTGGTGAAGAACCTCGAACGGCGGCACCAATCGCTCGAGGAGGCGGCGTCGCAGGCAGACGCTGAACTCCGAGATCACCTGTTCACCCAGGGCGCATCGCAATCCGCTGAACTCGCGAAGACAGCGGATCGACTCTCCCGCCAGCTTGACGAGTTCGCGTCTTCGCTCCGCGCCGAAAAGCTCGACACGTCAGCTCTGGCGTCGGGACTGACCGACCTGGTCAACCGCCTGACGAGTAATGGAAGCGCGAACGCCGCACAGCGAGCGTCGCAGGATTGACCCATGGGCGACGAACCAACGGCAACGGAGCCAGCGAAGGCCGGCAACGGCGGACGACGAGTCGCAGGCACCGGCGCCGAGTTTGCCGCCCTGCGCCGGTTGCTCGTTGGCCCGGAGCAGAGCCGCCTCGATGAACTGACCACCGCCATCCGCGACCGGCGCGTGACGGCGGCGGACCTGGCCGAGCAGCTGCCCGAGGCGATCAGGTTGCGTGGCCAGCGGGACGAGCAGATTGGTCGAGCGCTCGCGCCAGTGGTTGACTCGGCCCTGAGTGAATCGATTCGGCGTGATCCGCGCGAGATCGCGACGGCGATCTTCCCGGTCCTCGGTCCCGCCATTCGCAAGGCGATCGCCGAAACCATGGCGGGACTTGTCAGGGCGATCAACAGTGCCGTGGAGCACTCGCTCACGCCGCGCGGAATCAAGTGGCGATTCGAGTCGTGGCGCACGGGCGTTCCGTACGCGCAGGTCGTCATCAAGCACGCGCTCGTGTATCGCGTCGAGCAGGTGTTCCTGATCCACGCCGAATCCGGGTTGCTGCTGGCGCATGCCACCGCGCCGGGCCTCGATGTCCCCGAGGCCGACCTGATATCGGGGATGCTCACCGCGATCCAGGACTTCGTTCGTGACGCGTTCCGGCCCGGTGAGGAAGCGATGCTGCGAACGTTTTCCGTCGGGGAACTCACGGTGCAGGTTGAGGTGGGTCCTCGAGCGCTGCTCGCACTCGTGATACGCGGGCAGGCTCCGGACGCGGTCCTGCTGAAGCAACAGGACACGCTCGAGACGATCCACCTGCAGTTCGCAACGGCGCTGCTGGAATTCACGGGAGATTCGCGGCTGTTCGAGACCTCACAGCCATTGCTGGAGGAGTGTCTCGAGACCGTAGTGGACACGAGCGCCGATCGCCGAGGCCTCGTCGGGTGGACGCACTGGGCGATTCCCGCCGCCGCCGTCGCCCTGGCGGCAGTGGCGATGTCCGCCTGGTCGACAGTTCGCTTTGAACGCGGAGTGGCTGCGCTTCGCCGGGAGCCGGGATTCGTGGTAACGGAGGCCCGGCGCCGGTTGCGTGACTGGAGAATCTCGGGACTGCGCGATCCGCAGGCGCGCTCACCACAAACCGTGCTCGCGTCCGCCGGCGTCGCGCCGCGCCTCCTGCTCGGCGATTGGAAACCCTACCTATCGCTGGACACTGCCCTCGTTGCGACCCGCGCGCGAAAGGCGTGGGGGCTGGCGCCGGCGACGCGCCTTGCCGTGCGCAGCGACACCTTGACCGTGAGCGGCGATGTCCCGTTAGGCGCTATTGGTCGCATGCACCTCCTTCCCCCGGGCGTCACGTGGGTCACGCTCGAGAACATGCGGATCGTCCTCCCGCCACACCTGGAATCGATGCGCGAGTCACTTATCAACGATCGGGTCTACTTTGCGCGCGGCTCAGCGGAGGTGCGCGCCGGCGAGGATGCGCGCCTGCGGCTGCTCGCGCTGCGGTTCCGCGCGCTGCGCGACAGCCTGACGAGCGTTTCCGCTGACGGCATCCTGACGTTGCTGGGACGCACGGACCTGACGGGATCAAATGAATTGAACGCCGACCTCGCGGAGTGGCGAATCGACCGCGTGACGGCGCGACTCACGGCCGCGGGTGTGGCGCCAACGAGCATTCGCCGGATTGCGCTGGCGACATCGCAGCCGCTCCAGGCGGCGGATTCGATCGAGCGGGCCCGGATCAACCGGAGCGTGTCGTACGACATCATCGTGGTCGCGCGTCCAGGCGCGGCCAGGGAGCGCTGAATGATCCAGAAAAAGATCTGTATGGTCGGCGTCTTCGCGACCGGGAAGACATGTCTCGTGCAACGTTACGTGCACTCGATCTTCTCCCCGCGCTACCTGAGCACGGTCGGCGTGAAGATCGATCGCAAGGAAGTGCCTGTGCACGGGGATCCGGTCATGCTGATGCTCTGGGACCTCGAGGGTCGCGATGGCATGCGCGACGTGAACCCGAGTTATGTGCGCGGCGCGCATGGGCTGATCTTCGTCGTTGACGGCACGCGGCCAGAGACCCTCGCAGACGGGCTCGAACTCAGCGAACTGGTGACGAAGCACGTCGGGCCGCTTCCCTCGGTGTTCGCGTTCAACAAGTCGGACCTGAGTGACGACTGGAAGCTGAGCCGGGCCGATGAAGATCGCGTCCAGGCTCTCGGCCTGTACGCGGTGCACACCAGTGCCAAGACCGGCCTGGGCGTCGAGAGCGCGTTTCAGTGGCTGGCCGACGCGGTCCACCCGGTACGCGGAGCCCAACGATGACCAGTGTTCACATCGAACCGATCACGATCGATGCCTGGGGCCTCACGGACCGCGGGAAAATGCGCGCCGAGAACGAGGACCACTTCATCGTCGCCGAGATCCACAAGTCAGTTGAGGTGCTGTCCGGCAGCCTGTCGTCGGAGGCGGTGAACCAACGCATCGGAAAAACCGGCGCACAACTGCTGGTGGTCGCCGATGGCGTCGGCGGCGGTCCTCGTGGCGATTTTGCCAGCGAGCGCTCCACAACCGCGGTGCTGACCTACGCCGCGAAGACGGCCGGTTGCTTTCACGGCCTGGACGTCGATCACGAGCACAGCCTGCTGCTGGCGCTCGAAGACACCGTGCACGAGGTGCACTCGCAGCTGCTCAAGGAGGGCGAAGGGCCGAGGCAGAGGAACCCGGCGACCACGTTGACGCTGGTACTCCTGGTGTGGCCGCGGGCCTACCTGGTTCACGTTGGCGACAGTCGCGCATATGTGCGGCGTCGCGGGCGCGTGCAGGCACTGACCCGCGACCAGACGTTCGGGGAGTACATGATCGCGGCCGGTGCGTGGTCCGAAGAACAGGCGTCGCACAGCCGGACCGCCGAGACGCTCGCCAGCGCGATCGGGGGCAGCGATATGACACCTTCGGTCGGGCTGGTTGACCTGGAGCCGGGCGACAGCCTGATGTTGTGCACCGACGGCCTGACGAGGCATGTCGATGAGGCACGAATCGCCGAAGTGCTCGGCGCGCCTAACGACGCGAGGGCGATGGCGGAGCAGCTTGTCGCTGAGGCCCTGGCCGCCGGCGGGAGCGATAATGTGTCGGTGATTGTGGCGCGGGCTGTTTGAGGGTCGCGGGTCGCGGGTCGAGGCTCGAGATCAGCGAAGCCTCAAGCCTCAACCCTCATGCTCATGACCCGCAGATACTCCCTGTCCCACGCGGCCGGCACGCTCTCACGCGGCGAGTACGGTCCGGGTGCATACACGCGCGACAGAATGCCAAGCTGGCTTTGTTCGCAGATATGCCAGTCCTGGCGGTTCGTGCGATCCCAGAACTCCTCGGCATCGGCGATGTTGTAGCCCGGTTGTCCTGGCGCGTCCGGGTGAACCATCCAGTCACAGGTGACCAGGCTCTCCGTCGCTGACCGCGGCGTCACCGTGTAATACACCGCGTAGTCCGGGTGGAGGCTCAGCATCATCGTCGGGAACAGCGTGTAGTAGAACGCCCGCGCGCGATCCTCGTCAGGCAGGTTGCCCAGCGGGATGGCGCACGCGCGGCCGCTCATGGTGGCGCTCTCGTTAGGTGCCTTGATCTCCATGTACCCGCCCAGGAACGCACCTTCGACGAGGTCATTGGCACCGCTCGTGTACGGAAGTTTTGCCGTGAGTTCCGGATGGATCGTCGGGCAATGGAGGCACTCGGAATAGTTCTGCATGATCAGCTTCCAGTTGGCGCGCACTTCGTATTCGATCCGGCGCACCGACGTCAGCGTGGGCAGGTTGAATCGCGTGAACCGACCCTGCAGCGGCGCGAAGACATTCTCGATCGGTTCCGGCTGCGACCCGAGGTTCACGAACACGAAGCCTTCCCACTGCCCGACGGCCGCCGAATGGAGCGGGTAGTCGGCCATCGAGAAGTCGGGCGTCCCGGTCATGTGCGGTGCACCGATCAATCGTCCGTCCAGACGATAGGTCCAGGCGTGATACGGACACTGGATCGTTTCCGAAAGTGTGCCCGACGTCACAGTGCAGAGCCGTGTACCGCGGTGCCGGCAGACGTTGTAGTGCGCGCGGATCTCCCCGGCGCGATCCCGAACGACGATGAGGCTCTCGCCGGCGATGTCGGCGAGCCGGTACGACCCGGGTTCCGCAAAGTCGCGCGCGCGTCCGACGCAGATCCAGTGACGGGCGAAGACCTGTTCCCGATCGCGGGCAAACAACTCGGCCGAGGCGTAGTACTCGCGCGGCATCGTGCGAGCGCCTGCCTGGTAACTCTCGGTGGTTTTGAGGAAGCTGGACATGCGTCGTGGGAGTTGGGCGACCTGAACAGGCCTACCGGGGTAATCTGGTTGGCGACCAAGCGGCTGTGGTAGCTCGTTCGGCCCGAGGTTTCGTCTTTGGTCTTTGGTCTTTGAACTTTGGTCCTGGGGGGTATGTGAACCAGTTGTTGTTACGGGCAAGCGTTCTTGCTGCGGGTATGGCAGTCGCGGGCTGGTCGGCAGGTAGAGGTGTGGTCCGCGCCCGGCTTGGTGATCGGTACGTCACGGTAAAGGGAATCTCAGAGCGGGAAGTGACTGCAGACCTCGCGATCTGGCCGCTCCGCCTGGTTGTCGCGGACAACGACCTCGCTCGCGCACAGTCGCGCATGCAGGCGAATGTGGCCGAGATCTTCCAGTTCCTCGCACGAAGTCAGATCGACACGACCCAGGTCACTCTGCAGGACTTCGGTGTGGTGGATGTTCAGGCGAATGAATTCCGGCAACCCGGAATGACCAGCAATCGCTACATCATCCGTCAGGTAGTTGTGGTACGCTCGGACGCGCCCGTGCGCGTGCAAGCCGCCACTCAGCGGGTTGGTGAGCTGGTCAACGCCGGCGTCGTGCTCTCGTCAGGTTCGGATTATGGAAACGGCGGACCGACGTTCATTTATCGGGGCCTGAACCAGCTGAAGCCGGAGATGATTGCCGAGGCGACGGCGCGGGCTCGTGAAGGAGCGGAGAAGTTTGCCGCGGACTCCCGCAGTGGCCTGGCCGGAATCCGCCGGGCAAACCAGGGTGTGTTCGAGATCCTGCCCCGCGACCAGGCACAGGGGATCAGCGAGGGGAGCCAGGTGACAAAGGTCGTGCGGGTAGTGGCCACCGTGGACTACATTCTTCGGTAACTGTCAGTACCGGCACCTGGCGTGATGACCTTTGGAGGCGTCCCGTGATGATGCGCATGCGGCAGCGGTGGATGACGTCGGCATCGTGGCTACTCGTTGTCGCGACGACCCTGGTCAGCGCTGCCCCGCGAGTCGCGGCAGCACAAGCGACCGCGGTCGCGACGGTCTCTCGGCTTCCGGATCGCATCAGCGACTCGGAGTACTGGGCCCTGATCCAGTCCATTTCGGAGCCGGGTGGCTACTTCCGCATCGCGGACAACTTCACGTCGAACGAAGCCGAGATTGGCCAGCTATTCACGATGCTGCGTGATCGCGGCACGCGTGGTGGCGTATACATGGGCGTGGGACCGGAGCAGAACCTGACGTACATCGCGGCCATCCGCCCGCAGATGGCGTTCATCGTCGACATCCGGCGTCAGGCGGTGATGCAGCACCTGATGTTCAAGGCGGTTTTCGAGCTGGCTCCCGATCGCGCGGAGTTCATTTCACTGCTGTTCTCGAAACGGCGCCCACCAGGGCTCGATTCCACGACGGCCATCCAGGATATGTGGGAAGCGTATTGGCCCGTGACCGTGAAGTCGGACAGCGTCGCCTGGCGCACGAACTTCGCGCGCATCAACGACCTGCTCACGCGCACGCATGGATTCACGTTCACCGAGGACGAATCCGCGCAGTTGAAGTGGGTCTACGACAACTTCTTCGGATGGGGGCCACAGATCTCGACGCGCGGCCAGCCCGGTGGCGGTGGTGGCGGAGGCAACCGGACGACGTTCGCCGACCTCACCGGCTATTCCAACGACGCGAGCGGCAACCCCCGCAGCTTCCTCTCGAGCGAAGAGAACTACGCGTTCGTCAGGGATCTTCACCTGCGGAACCTGATCGTTCCCGTGTCGGGCGACTTTGGTGGTCCCAAGGCCATCCGCGCGATCGGCTCGTGGTTGAGAGACCACGGCGGCGTCGTGAGCGCGTTCTACGTGTCGAACGTCGAGCAGTACCTGTTCCAGGATGCCAAGGCGATGGCGTTCTACGATAACGTCGCCACGCTGCCGATAGATGAGGCGAGCATCTTCATTCGGCCGTATTCTCTCCGGCGGTATGGAATGACCCAGCCGTTGTGTCCCATCGGCGATTTCATAGCGGCGGCCCGCGCGGGGCGCGCGGTGAGCAACAACGACGCCATGGCGTGCCCGAAGTAGCGAGTAGCGAGTAGCGGGCAACACATGACAACGACCTACATCGCGCTGCTGCGGGGCATCAACGTCGGCAAGAACAAGCGCGTCGCCATGGCCGACCTGCGTTCGGTCATCGAGTCACTTGGTTACACCGACGCACGCACACTGCTGAATAGCGGCAACGCGGTGTTTGCGTCGGGCCGCGCGCTGAAAAAGAGTGCAGCCGAGGAGCTGCGCGCCGCGCTCGAGAAAAAAACCGGCGTGTCGTCGCGGTTTACGCTCCGGTCCGCCCTGGAGCTCGAAGAAGTGATTCGTTCA
>DATMBT010000387.1:0-3079 GCA_035559475.1 Gemmatimonadaceae bacterium | reverse complement strand
TTTCGGCACCGACGCCGCGTCCCGCGGCTGATGGAATGGCAACAACGACGGCGACGTTCGACAAACCCGGGGCGTACATACTTCGGGTGCGTGCGAACGACGCGTCAGGCGTCGCCGGTGCGGGGCATGCGCAGTGCTGCTGGACTAATGGATTTGTGAAGGTGCAAGTGAAGTAATGTTGGTTGCTGGTTGCTGGTTGCTCGTACTGGTACTGGTTGCTGGTGCTGGTGCTGGTGCTGGTGCTGGTGCTGGTGCTGATCGCTTGCTAATCGCTAGTCGCAAGTCGCTTGCTGCCCGCCACTCGCTGCTCGCTCCCTCAGGAGTGCCAATGCTCAAAATGCGCGCCGTGCTCGTTGTAACCGCGATAACTCCGCTCATCGCAGTGGCCCAGGGTCCGACGTTCACCAAAGACGTCGCGCCCATCCTCCAGCAGAAATGCCAGGAGTGCCACCAGCCAGGGTCCATCGCGCCGATGTCGCTCATCACCTACGAAGACGCGCGAAAGTATGCCCGGCGCATCAGGACCAAGGTCTCGGCGCGACTGATGCCTCCCTGGCACATCGACAAGACGGTCGGCATCCAGGCCTTCAAGAACGATCGCAGCCTGTCCGACGAACAGATCGCCACACTCGTCAACTGGGTGGACAGCGGAACACCGTTAGGCAGCTCGGCCGACATGCCGCCGGCGCCGAAGTTCCCCGATCCCAACCGCTGGCAATACGCCGACAAGTTCGGCGCTCCCGATATCGTGTTGCGCTCGAAACCCTTTGACATGCCGGCGCGCACCCAGGATAAATGGTTCCGCCCCGTGACCGAGACCGGGATGAAGGAAGCGCGCTGGGTCCGCGCCATCGAGATCAAGCCGGTCAATCCCGAGCACCGGAAGGTCGTGCACCACGTGCTCACGCTCCTGGAGCAGCAGGAAACCGACGGCATCACCAACCTCGCGCACGAGGCTCATGACGTCCAACGCAGCGCGGGCCTCTTCATGGAATGGGCGGTCGGCAAGGTGGGCGAGATCTACTCCGGGGACGCCGGGAAGCTCATGCTGCCCGACTCGAAGATCCGCTGGGAGGTCCACCTCCATGCGATCGGCGAGGAGATGAAGAACATCGAGGTCGAGCTCGGGATCTACCTGTACCCGAAGGGTTTCGTCCCCGAACGGCGCACGGTGCTGCGCATGTTCGACGTGTCGCGCGGTTCGGAACTCGACATACCGCCTAACCAGACGGCCATGACGCAGAACTTCTACGTCATGCAGGCACCGGCACGCATCGAGAACTTCCAGCCGCACATGCACATGCGCGGGAAGGCGCTGTCGCTCGAGGCGGTGTATCCCGATGGCCGCAAGGAAGTCCTCAGCGCCGTCAACAACTTCCAGTGGAACTGGCACGTCAACTACGTCTACGCCGACAACGTCGCCCCGCTGCTGCCCAAAGGGACCATGCTCGTATTTACGGCATGGCACGACAACACGACGGCCAATCCTAACAACCCTGATCCAAATCAGTGGGTCGGCTGGGGCGACAGGACCGTGGATGAAATGGCGCACGTCTGGATTGACGTGACGTATCTGAACCAGGCCGATTTCGACAAGCTCGTTGCGGCTCGCAAAGCCCCGCCACGCGTCATTCCCTAGAGACGATAAGAGCGGGTACGGCCGGAACACGGAATGCGCGGATGCCCCGGATAGCCGCAGATTTACTTCGTTGGTGAAGACCTGGACACGGCCACCGCCATTTCCGCGTTAACTTGCGTGTGGTGTCCAGGTCTTCACCAACGAAGTATCTGTGGTCACCGGTGGGCGTAGCCCGCGCAATCCGTGTTCTGCCTTACCCGACCTGATCGCCCTTAACGGGAACGAACGTTGGACTTACGCGACCAACTCCAACAGACACTGGGATCATCGTACGTCCTCGAGCGCGAACTCGGTGGCGGCGGCATGTCCAAGGTGTTCGTCGCCAACGAACAGCGACTCAACCGGAAGGTCGTCATCAAGCTGCTCTCGCCCGAATTGTCCGCGGGCGTCGACATCGAACGGTTCGAGCGCGAAATCCAGCTCGTTGCCTCGCTCCAGCAGGCGAACATCGTCCCCATCATTTCGGCGGGCGACACGAACGGGTTGCCGTATTACACGATGCCGTTCGTCGAGGGGAAATCCCTTCGCGCAAAGCTTACCGAAGAAGGACCGCTGCCGTTCAACGCCGTCGTGAGCATCATGCGGGACGTGGCGCGCGCGCTCACGTATTCGCACAAGCGCGGCGTCGTTCACCGGGACATCAAGCCCGATAACGTCCTGTTGTCGGGCGGTACCGCCGTCGTCACGGACTTCGGTATCGCCAAGGCCATCAGCGCGGCGCGCGCCGTCGAGGAAAACAGCTCGCTGACGCAACTCGGTACGTCGCTTGGTACGCCGGCGTACATGTCGCCCGAGCAGGCCGCCGGGGACCCGAACATCGATCACCGGGCCGACATCTATTCGCTGGGCTGCATGGCGTACGAGCTGCTCACCGGGAAGCCGCCGTTTCACGACCGCGCGCCGGCGCGCATCCTGGCAGCTCATATCAGCGAGGCACCCGGACCCATCACCGCACTGCGCCCGGACGTCCCGCCGGCGCTGGACCAGCTCGTTATGCGGTGCCTGGACAAGGATCCCGCGCAACGTCCGCAGTCGGGTGACGAGATCGTCCAGATACTCGACTCGATCCTGAGCGGGACCACCGCGGCGATGAGCGGCCTGCGGTTCGAGGCGCCACGATCGTTGCCGAAGGCGCTCGGTATATACGCGGCAGCGGCGCTCGTTGTCGCAGCCGTCGCGCGCGCCGCCGTCGTCGCCATCGGGCTGCCGGAGTGGGTCTTCCCCGGCGCCCTCATCGTGATGGCGCTGGGACTCCCGGTCATCGTGTTCGCCTGGTTCGCCGACCAGACCATGCGGAAGGTTGCCACGCAGACTCCAACGACGGGGTCGGCGCCGGTGACGCACGGCACCATGGCGACGCTGGCCCTCAAGGCCGGGCCGCGCCTGACGTGGCGGCGAGCATGGATGGGTGGCGCCGTGGCGTTAGGCAGCTTTGTCGCG
>DATMBT010000386.1:0-6784 GCA_035559475.1 Gemmatimonadaceae bacterium | reverse complement strand
GATGGCGGGCGTCATGTTGACGACCTTGCCATCCGCCAGCCGCTCGATGAACGTCTCGTCGCGAGTCCGGCTCACCAGCTCGGCCACGCGGTCGAGTGCCTGCTCGAGCTCCATGGGCTCCCAGTCCGAGGCGCCCGGCCTGCGGTGGAGCACCTTCGTCGGGCGGTTCGGGTTCTTGTGGAGCTGGAAGATCGCTGCGCCCTTGGGGCAGAGGGTCCCCTCGTTATGCGGGCTGCGCGGATCACCCTCGATATTGATGATCTCTCCGCCCTTCACGTGAATCAGCGTCGCGCACCCCACCGAGCAAAACGGGCAGATGCTCGGCACGGTGGTGCTGTCGCGGATCCGGAGCTCCTGCGCCCTGGCGCGAGCGGGCGCGAGGCTGAGCCCAAGGCCGACAATGCCTCCCAGCGCCGTGCCGGCGCCGGCTCCTCCAGCGTACCGCAGAAACTCACGGCGGGAGAGGTCCATTCTCTATAGTAAGGGCGCGAATGCCTGAGAGCGCAACTGCATGAGGGCGCGAAGTGCCTGTGCGCGCAACTGCCTGAGGGCGCAACTGCCTGGTAGCGTGAACTGCCAAGGGGGCGCAAGAATCGGGTCGCCGCCGAAGGTCGCGCTGAATAACGTTCGGGTTCAACTCGACATAGCGAACCGGAGGCACGCATGACCACCGCGACCACTGGAGCCTGGATCACGGATCCCAACGCCTATCGGAGAAAGCTGGCGGAGCGCCTCGGCGACCGCGACCCGATGACGGTCATGTCAGAGACCGCGGACATCCTTGCCGACATCGTGGCACGGCACACCCCTGGCCAGTTGCGCACCCGGCCATTCGAAGGCAAGTGGACACCTAACGAGGTGATCGGGCACCTGACGGACGGGGAGTGGACCTACGGGTACCGGATGCGCCTGATCCTCTCCGAGGATGAGCCGGCAATCATCGGAACGGACCAGGATCGTTGGGTGACCGCGCAACGTTTCAACGAGCGGGAAGCTGCCGAACTGGTTGAGATGTTCCGGTCGCTGAGGGAGCTGAACCTGGCGACGTGGAAGAACGTCACGCCAGGCGAAATGACGCGGAAGGGCCTTCACAACCAGCGCGGCGAAGAATCGCTGGCGCAGATGTTTCGGATGCTGGCGGGCCACGACCTCGCGCATATCGACCAGATCAATCGTTATCTCGAGGCGATCCAGCGCGACTGAGGCTGCGTCCCGCTATTGGCGGCGCCGACGCCGAGACGGCGCTCACTGGCCGCTATCGCCCTTTGACAGTCGCGTCTTCTGGCTGTCGTGCTCCCTGGCTGTTGTGCCCCCTGGCACTCAGCGCCTTCTGGCGCTCGCGCACTTTGGCACTTAGCGCTCTTTGTTTTATCACGTCCGCAATCCGGGATGCGTCGCGCGAAACGCCGTGCACCATCGTGGATGATCCCGCGTAGAGGAACATGAGGCCGACGAAGTAGAGACCCGGGACGTCGCGTGCGACACCTGCATCATGTTTTGGTTCGAGGTCGCCGTGCACGTCGAGGTCTAACCACGAAAAGCCCGTCTCGAATCCAGTGCACCAGATGATGTTGCTGACGTCGAGGACGCGGCCATCCTCGAGGACGGGCTTGCCCTCACGCACACCCGCAACGCGACCAACTTGCTGCACGCCTGCAGCCGTGAGGTCCTCGCGCTTCGTCCGGATCCGAGGTCCGCCGGTGGTCAACATGCGGACGCGCGCCTTCCGCCCCATTGGCGTGCGAACGGTCAACACGCGGTGAAAGACGAGGCGGAATATGATGGGCACCATCAGGCGGGAAATACGTGATTCGATACGGAACGGGATCTGGCCAACATCCCGGCCCGAGAGCCAGACGCGATGGCGCGATGCGAGATCCAGCGCGATTTCCGCCCCCGAGTTTCCGGCTCCCACAACAAGAACGTCACCCTCGCGCATGGCCGACGGATTGCGATACTCGAACGAGTGGAGCTGCACGATGTCCGGCGCGAGCTCTTTCGCAAACCCTGGGATACGCGGCTTCTGGAACGTCGACATCGCCACGACGACCTGTTTCGCGGAGACCGTCCCCTGGTCCGTCGCGACGGTGAAGCCGTCGCCGTTCCGGCTGACACGAGTGACACGCGTTCCAGTTAGCACCGGCAGTTGGAACTTCCTGGCGTACGTCTCGAGATAGTCCGCCATCTCGTTCTTGGTCGGGAACGAGAATGCCGGCGCAGGGAAGGGCATCCCATCCAGGCCGTCATAGCGCGCGGGCGTGAAGAGGCGAAGAGAATCCCATCGCTCACGCCACGAGTCTCCAATGCGCTCGTGCGCCTCGAGGATGACGAACGAAATCCCGCGTTGGGCAAGCTGGTAACCCATGGCGAGTCCGGCTTGTCCGCCACCAATAACGATCACGTCGTACGTAATCGTGTCACGTGTTCCGGTTCGTTCACCCGAGCCGATCATTGTCAACACTGATAGCTCCTCCCGCCGAACGAGGCAACCTGAGCAGTCACGCAGTTCAGAGTTGCGAGCGAATCGGCCGAAGCAGCTTTTCCACCAGCTTCTCACCCAGCGGCCGCCGCTTCCACATGTCGAGCGTGTACGGAACAGCCGAATGGAGATCCTTCTCGAACACCTTCGTCATCTGCATCGCGAATGTCGTGTCATAGATGTTCAGGTTCGCCTCGTCATTGAGCCGAAATGAACGTGCGTCGAAGTTGGTTGAGCCGACCGATACCAGCTCGTTGTCGATGATGAGCATCTTGGTGTGCAGCATGGTCGGCTGATAGACGTGGATCTCGACACCATGCTCGAGCAACATGCCCCAGGTGGCCTTGGACGCGATGCGGACCGTTTCGGCATCGATATGCGGCCCGGGAAGGAGGATGCGAACCCTGACGCCGCGCTTGCACGCATCAATAATCGCTCGAGTGGCCAGCTCGTCAGGCACGAAATACGCGGCGGCGAGGTCCATCGTGCGCATGGCCGCCGCGACGGCAAGCAAGTACATCAGGTGCATGCTCTCACTGCCGCCGGCCGGTGACGCGATGAACAGGTGCGCGTCGAGCGTCCCGCGCGCGTCGAGTGGCGGGAAGTAGTCGGCGCCATTCAGCAGGTCCCCGGTCGTCTTGATCCAGTTGTCGTTGAAGGCGGCCTGGAATTGGGCGACCGCCGGACCCTCCACGCGAAAATGTGTATCGCGCCAGTGGTCCGGGTCCTCGGCGTTTCCCTCCCAGAGATCGGCAATGCCGACACCACCGGTGAAGCCGATCCGTCCGTCCACGACGAGCAGCTTGCGGTGCGTGCGGTTGTTCAGGCGGCGGAGGTTGTACCAGCGCAGGGGACGGTAACGCTCGAGCTTCACGCCCGCCGCCTCCATGCGCGACAGGAGCGCCCGATCCATCTTCGCGCTGCCAACCCAGTCGACCGTGACGTTGACGGAGACGCCGGCGCGCGCACGCTCCGCCAGGGCTTCCGAGAAGGCCTCGCCGATTTCACCGGACCAGTAGATATAGGTCTCGAACGTGATTGACGTGCGCGCGGAGCGAATGGCCTCGAGCATCGCCGCAAAGATCTCAACGCCGTTCTGCAGGGCGATGACGTGGTTGCCGGCGGTGATCGCTGGACCGAGCATGACCGACATCTCGCGCCGGAACTGTGCATCGGCCACGGCGTAACGATGCTCGATCTGCCAGGCGAGTTTCTTTTCCGGTCGCGTGAAGTTCTGCGCGAAGATCACGACCAGGAACGTGACCAGCGCGGTGATGACAATTGTCCAGTTCATTCGAGGGCGGCTTCGGCGCACCGGTATGTTCGGGCTGGGAGCCCCGATTGCTACACCGGTAACACCGCTGCCGGTTCAAACGTGTCGCTCAGCCCGCCAGCCGCCGGTGCCGTTCTACTCGGAGCGCATGGCGATAGTCGGGTCGACTTGCGCGGCGCGACGCGCCGGTCCCAGTGTCGCCACCAGGGCAACGAGGCCCAGGATCCCGCCCACGGTAAAGAAGGTGAGTGGGTCCGTGTGCCCGATGCCGAACAGCATCGAGCGCATCAGTCGTGTGAGCATCCAGGCGCCCGCTACCCCGGCCGCCAACCCCGCCACGGTAACCACCACACCCTGCCGCAGCACCAGCGTGAGGACCGACCGGCCGGAAGCGCCTAACGCCATGCGGATGCCGAGTTCACGCGTGCTCTGGCTCACGAGGTACGCCATGACGCCGTAGGTGCCGATGGCCGCCAGGACCAGTGCGACGGCGGCAAACACCGTGAGCAGCGTCATCGCGAACCGCGGCCGGGCAAGTGACTCACTGACCCGGGTCTCCATCGTCTTCACTCGATAGATCGGAAGGTCGCGATCGAACTCACTCACCGCCCTCCGGACGTCAGGCACCAGCGCGCCGGGATCGCCGGTGGTCCTGATGACGACATAGACCGAGCGCGCCGCGGCCTGGCGTTGCGGTATGTAGATCGCGATGCGTCCGTCACCATCGAGACCGTACTGCTTCACTCGGCCCGCCACGCCGACCACCGTCATCCAGTTGTCCGAGCCGGCCGAGATCGGCCCGGTGCGGAGCCGTTTGCCGATCGGGTCACGGCCTGGCCAGTACTCCTGCGCCAGGCGCTCATCCACGATCACCGCCCGCGGGGCATCCGGGATGTCGGCATCGCCGAAGGCCCGGCCAGCGACGATCGGGATGCGCATGGCATCGAAGTAACGCCCGCCGGCGATGCGCATGTCGGCATTGATGAAGTCCTGGCCGCCGGGTGGAATGTGACCCTCGATGGTGATCGGTCCCCACGCGAAGTAGCCGCTGAGCGGCAGCGACGTGATGCCGCCTGACGCGACAACGCCCGGGAGCGCGTCGAAGCGTTGCCAGAGTTGCTGGAACGCTTCCTGTGCCGCCGGGCCGTTCGGGTATTTCGGTCCCGCCAGCGACAATTCAAACGTGAGGAGTCCGCCGGGTTCGAAGCCTGGGGAGACGCGCGCCAATTGGCCAAAGCTCCGGACCAGCAGGCCGGCGCCGACGAGCAGGACCACCGACAGCGCGAGTTCGGCCGCGACCACGGCACGTCGCAAGCGCCCGCCGCGCCCCAGTATTCCGGCGGAGCCGGAGCGCGTGTCGTTGCGAAGCGAGGCCTGCAGGTCCATCCGTCCGACACCTAACGCGGGCGCCAACCCGAACAGCAACGCCGAGGTGGCGCATAACGCGAGCGTGAACAGAAGCACTTCCCAGGTGATGCCGATGTCGCGGAGGCGAGGCACGTCAGGCGGTTGCAGGTATTGCATCCAGGCGATCCCGCCGACGGCGAGCAGGAGACCGAGCACTCCGCCGGCCGTCGCGAGCAGCACGCTTTCGGTCAGCAACTGTCGCATGACCCGCCCGCGTGACGCGCCCATCGCGGCGCGGACCGTGATCTCGCGCCGGCGGCCGAGTGCACGCGCCAGCATCAGGTTCCCGACGTTGGCGCAGGCGATCAGGAGCACGAAGCCGACGGCCCCGGCCAGGATAAGCACCGGGCGGCGCACGTCGCCAACGACCTGGTCCAGCAGCGGCACCACGCTGAACGTGAGCCCGCCGTTCGGTGGGTACGTATTCGGGTGCTCGGTGCGCAGGCGAGCCGTGAGTACATCCATCTCGGCTTGTGCCTGACGAGCGGTGACGCCCGGCTTCAGCCGCGCCAGGATGTTGTAGTCCTCGCGGCCACGGAACGTAGGCGCGTTCGGCGCCATTGGGAGTGGCAGGAGGATCTCGCCGTCTTCGACTACGCCGAGGGTTGGCAGCACTTCGCGCGGCAGTGAAAACGATGCGGGCAGGACTCCGATGATCTCGGCTGACTGTCCGTTGAGGAAGATGGTTCGCCCGATCACGCCACGGTCGGATCCATATCGCCGGGTCCACGTGCCGTGGGACAGGATCGCGGAAGGCGGGCGACCGGGTGTGTCGTCGTCAGCGACGAAGAAGCGCCCCAGTGCCGGTCGAACGCCAAGCAATGGAAGCAGGTTGGACGACGTCCGGATGACGCCGATGCGTTCGGCCTCGGAACCATCGCCGGTGAGGTTGACCATCGAGCCCAGCGCGATCGCAACATCCTCGAGCGTCGTGTTGCTGTTCCGGATGTCGAAATACTGCGCGGTCGAGAACCAGTCTTCGGCGATGTTGAGTCCCGGCGATCGATTCCAGAGGATCGCCAACCTGTCCGCGTGAGCGTAGGGAAGGGGCCGGAGGAGCAACGCATGGGCGACGCTGAAGACCGCGGTGTTCGCACCGATGCCGATCGCCAGCGAGAGTACCGCCACCGTGGTGAACGCCGGCTGTCGCACGAGCAGCCTGAGGCCGTAGCGAATGTCCTGAAGGAGAGTCTGCATCCTGAAACCCGTGCGTTGTGGGTCGCCGAAACGTGATGGCAGGCGGAATATTACTGACGAGCAGGCAACTGCCTAAGGCGCAACTGCCAAAAATCGCAACTGCCTAAGATCGCGACTGCCTGAGGGCGCAACCGCCTGAGGGCGCAACTGACAAGAGGCGCAAGATGCCTTCCTTCCGAAAATCGCTCCAGCGATGCTTGCCACTGCTCACCCTGATTGTCCTGGGCGTCACGTCCTCGGCTTGGGCCCAGGCTGTTGCCGCAGCGCAAGGGCGTCCCACAATTGCCTCCGCTACGAAGCTCCTCCCGTGGTCCGAACAGATTGCCGTGCGCGAAGGATGGCTGGTCAAACGCCACGAGCTATTGCTGCCGATGATGCGGCGGCACGACGTCGGCATGTGGATTGTCGTGAACGAGGAGTTTCACGAT